>JAQTQJ010000003.1 GCA_028712255.1 Candidatus Omnitrophota bacterium | reverse complement strand
CGGTTGAGGTGCCGGGAGTAACAGAGGCGCCTCTAAAATCAAGGTTACCTCCTATATTTACTGTGCTTGAGCCAAAGTCAATCCAGCCATGGGTATAGCAGGTGCCGCCTGAAGCTCCGCTTCCGCCATCAACATAGAAGTTACCGCCGATAGTGTGGGTGCCGGTTTTAAAGAGGATTTTGGCGTTGACAAAAGGAGAAAAGTAATTTTTTCCTAATAAAAGAGTGCCTGCTGAAAGATTATAGCCATTAGTATCAAGAGTGCATTTTAAACTTTCAGCACGCATTCCTTCTAAACGAAGGGTTCCGCCTATATTCCAATGACCGCTCATAGTTAATGTATAATCGCCGGTAGAGTAACAAGTTACTGCTCCGGTGGCAGTCAAAGCCCCCTGGTTCCTGTTCCCGGGTATTTCTATAGATACTGGTGATTGGATAACCGCGCCTGAGCCTTGGACAATAAAATCATTCGCAGGAACATAATGTAACTTAAGCGTTGTACCCCCTGTAATGACAGAGTTAGCGCCCTGCACCAGGCGTTTAGTCCATACATACTCTCCTGTTAGAGTTGCGGTAACTCCTTCTGCCAGCTCAAGATTATTAAAAAGGCTTTCATATTGGGGGTTTGAAATAGTTCCGTCGGCTGTCTGGCGCCAGGTGCCGGTAGAAGTTAGGCGGTATGAGTTGGCAATAGAAACATTCTTAAAGTTCACAGTCTTGCCGTTATCAATCAGCTTGCCGTACCGGGTATTAACAGTAATAGTATTAGTAACAGTCAGATTTTGGCTTAAGGTTACTGTGCCTGTGTCATATTCTGTATTAAGGGTAAAGTTAGCCACGGAGAACCCTGTAAGGTCCCAGGTGCAGTCTTTAGTAGAAACGTCGTTAAATACAATTGAATTGCCTGCAACAGGAAGTGTATCCCCCACCCAGTTAGCCGCGGTTGAGGCAAGATTATCAGCCCCTCCGCCGTCCCAGATGGAAGTTGTGGTGTCGTTGTAATAAAAATAAGTTACCCCTCTTGCGTAACCTGAACCTGAGCCGCCGGTGTAAATAGCAACTGGCGTCGGAGAATCTAAGGATGTACCATTTGCGCCTGAACCATTACCAGTCGTGCCTTTATTTGCGGTAACTGTGCCGCTAAAATTACTTTTATCATTATAATATAAAGCCACTCTTCCGCCGCCGCCTAAGCCGCCGGAGACTACCACGCCATTACCGCCATTAGCAGTAATTGAACCGGAGCCGCTAAGTACAGCAGTAGTTAAATAAATACTTCCGCCGCTTCCTGCGCCGCTTCCATTGGTTGCTCCTGTGCCGTTTGCGCCATTAGCTGAGATTGTGCCGTTTACTGCTGTTTCTCCGGAGATAACAAATTTTATCGCGCCGCCGCCTGCGCCGCCGGTATCAGATGCTCCTCCGCCGCCGCCTGAACCATTAGCCGTTGGCGCTGTATTTGAGCCGTAAGTTGTGCCGCCTGAAGCGGTATTACCGAAACCGTCGCCGCCTGCGCCACCGTAACCTGCGCCACCACCTGCCATTGAAGCTGAACCAGCCAAACCTTTTCCTGTACCTACGCCATCGGCAGTCGCAGCTCCCCCTGCTGAACCTTTACCATTAGCGCTAATGTAGGCGCCTGATTCCACAACTAAATTAGTCGCGGTAACTGTAATTTGAGTTCCAGCTGAAGAATCTATGGTAAGGGTGTAACCAGCTTTAACGGTAAGTGTTCCATCAATCGTGTAATTTCCAGTCCAGGTAGTATTAGTGGTAATATCCAAATCTGTGGGGCTTGAGTAAACTTTTCCCGGCGGCTGAGACAATAAAAAGTAAGCGGCCGCGCTAATCAATAGCGCAACCCCAACTACCCCTATTGTAATTGCCCTTCCTCTCATCAGTTTACTCATCTTCTATTCCTTATTTTTCAAGGTGACTGTCACGCTTTTTATGACTGTCACCTTCGGGGAAAATGACTGTCCCCATTTCACTAAACAACCTACTGCATCCTAACCATTCTTCCGCAACGCATGTTGCGGTTTCCATCAATATAGGCACCATCTACCCGGGAAGAGACATAAGCATGATCTGTTCCATAACCATCATTACCACCGCGTTGGCCAGCACCTTGATAACCGGTAACCTCACCGCCAACACCATTAGTCCCGTTATTGCCCGGCCAATAATCAACATTAGCATAGCCGCTTGCGGACAAAATTCCGTCTCCGTTAAGCCCGGTAAATTTAGACACTGCTGCGCCGCTGTCAATTGAATCCATAATAGTCACTACTCTTTCATAGATATTCCCCGAAAGTTCCATTATCCCATAATAAGAAGCTCCCGTGCTCTGACGGGATGTCGTACTAGAAGTGGCCGCAAAACCACCCCGCAGAGTTCCATATCCTCCACCTATGCTTGCATTAGCTGTTCCATTGCTGGCAACTTCATTAATCGTTCCTGCATTAGATATGCCTGTAATATTAGTCAAATTAGTTGTTCCCCAGGCAAATTCACCGGCTACCGGAGGTTTTGGCCCGCGGCAGGCTTTTTCAAACTCAAGTTCAGTCATCGGCCGCAGTCCGGCCCAATCCGCATAAGCACAAAAATCCATCCAGTTTACAGTTTTCATAGGTATCCATTCACCATCACTAGATTCATTACCAATTCTATTAGCATTATAATCACAGAAAAAATTAACTGGCGCAGTTGCGGGTATAGTTGTGGCACAAGCAATACCGACACGGTCCGTTTGCACTGTAGCAGTATTATTCATTACAAAAACATTAGTTATAGAAGTCGTACCCGAACTAATATTAGTATATACCCTACTTGTCTGTTGTGCCCGTGTTAAAGTATTTAAAAAATCCCGGTATTGCCCTTGATTAAGCTCATATTTCATCATGTAAAAACTATTATAACCGGTGGGAAAATTTACATTTAATTGGGCCCTGCTGGCAGGAAGATAATCAGCGTAAGTATTTCCACCATAATTTTCGTTTATCCAGGCAATATCTCCCGCTGTTCCAGTGCCATCTGAAACATTGGAAACATAAGGCGTACTAGAAGTAATTTTAACAGGCGCGCCGCTTGCGCTTGAAGCATCAAAAAAGTGGCTAACCGAACCGCCACTTCTGGCTGTCCCATCACCCAAATAAAAAGAACCCTGTGGTATATGCACCATCTCAATGGCAAAAACTTGAATTTTTACCTTAGCAGCATTATAGGCAACACCATCGCCCTGCCTAAACCATTGCAGTTTAACCGCAGTTGTGCTAAGTGTCCCAGTAGCGTCGGCTGAACGATAAAGAAAAGCCCCTTTACTGTCTGTTGGAACATCTATTGTAAGGCTGGTGCCGCTTGCGCCAATAGAGGTAACTCCGGAAATTGTGGCGTGAATCCAAGCTCCATCATTCACTGAAACCTTAGCAAACACCCAAGCCGCATCATAAAAAACTCCATATCGCCAGGAATTATCCCAGGAAATATCAAATTGGATATCTGCAGTTGTGGAACCTTCCGACATGTTGAGAATTTGGCAATTGGCAACTCTAATATTATTGGCGTAGGCGCAAGGCAAAACACAGAAGACAGAGAGTAAAAGACAGAACGCCATAAAAATAAAGGGGACGGTTCTATTTTTAACAGAACCGTCCCCTTTATTTAATCTATCTTTATAACTTCTTGTTTTTACTTCCATTCTTATCTCCTATTTTATAGCACTTATAACCTAGGATCTAATCTACTCTATAATTACACTCCCTGCTTCAGTATTCAGTCCACTCCCGCCGTTAGCGTTAATCGTACCGCTGATTTTTCCAGCAGGAGCTTTAATATTAATACGTCCGCCGCCACCTGCGCCTGCGGTCTTGTTCCCCGAACCTCCGGAGGCTGTAATTTTGGCGCCGCTTCCGGAAAATTTACTTGCTTCTAAATATATACTGCCTCCTGCGCCGCCGGCAGCATTATAAATATTATCAGAAGCAACTGCTCCGGCTTTACCATCGGCATTAATTATTCCGCTTAAAGAAAATTCTTGTTTAGCAATTAATCTGATTGTCCCCCCGCCTGCGCCGCCTTTAGCTAATAAGCTGCCTGCTCCTCCTGAACCCAACTCATTAGGCGCCTTTTCAGTATCATATGTATGCTTGCCGCCTCTTGCTTGCTTACCTATATATACGCCCGCGGCCTTGCCTGCGCCTGCCTGTTGCGCCTCTCCTCCGCTGTAACCTTTGGCATAAGCGCTGACAATTGCCCCTGATTTCAAAGTAATATTCTGGGCAGTTAAATCCAATTGATATTTTTTATCTGTTTTATTTTCCATATGCGTAAGGATACCGCCTTGTTCAATAATTAAATCTCCTGAAATTGCCTGCGCATCATTATTTGCCTGAATCAGTTGTCCGCCATTACGAATAATTATTTTCCCGGAGTTAGGGTTGATATTATTATTCAAGATAATTTTTGAAATATGCGCTCCTTTTCCATCACCCAAGGTTAGAGTTTTAAAAGCGATATCCGAATCAGTAGAGATAGTTATGTTTTTATCAATCACGTAATCTTTATCCAAATCATTAAGTTCGGACTTTGTTTGTTTCTGCGCTGTTTCTTCATCCTTGGTTTCCTCTGCTACCTGCGCTGTTTCTTCGGCTGGTTCTTCTGCAGCTAATCCTGCATCCTGTATGGTAAAAACATTATCCGATACATCATTTATCGATTCATCATTACTATCAGAGACACGGATTAATGCTGTTTTAGTTTTGGCATCAAGCGGGACTTTCCATGAATATGATCCGCTATTACTAACATTATCCGTTATTATACTATAATTTTTTCCGCTATCCAGAGAATATTCTAATTTAATTGGGTATTTGTTATCATAATCTAAAGCCGACCACGAAATCTTCTCAGTTGCGCCGGCACTAAATTTTTCTGCGCCGTTAGGCTTAACCATTAAAACCGCTCCGGGGTTATAATTTAATTTTATTTCCTCTAACTGTGAAATTTCTTTTTTTACATCGACAGGATTTAATTTAATTTTGGCAACAACATTTTCTCCAGCGATAAAATCTTTGATTGAACTATAGTAATAATTCCCGCTTAGGCAATCTTCTTTATAATTTTTCCCATTATCCGCCGAAACATTTACCTGCAGATTCGCTCCTTTGTAAACAGGAGCAATAATGCGCACGTTAAATGGCGCAGGAATTGTTTTAGTAATATAGGTTCCTGCTTGAGTATTATCGTATAGGATGAGGTTGCCTTCTTTAGAGAGAGCGGTATTTGAAAAAATAGGAAGGCGGACTTGTTCTAGCGCGCCGGTTTTATTCACAAGCGGTTGAGCTTTTACAAATTTACGCACACGGATTTCGGAATAGGCCATGACATTCCTACCGCTGCCGTCACCTCCGGATTTTAATCCCAGATACCCGGCTTTCATCGCAGATGTATCACTATAAGTTACTTTTGCCTGCACAGTTGTATTTAGCTGATCCATACGCTCAAAAGTTATATCATTACCATCGACTGTGAGCCGGTAATTATATTTTCCGCCGGCGGTAATCGGAGTGGCCAAGCCATCGTTGGCCTTGACAATATCGTCTATAGCGATGCAATGCTCTGCTCCTTTATAGACGGATGAATAAGCCACCAATCCCGGGCTATCATAACGATCCCCAGATTTTGGCCGCAGACTCAGGCTGTTTTCAAAACCACTCTCAACGGAAACAGAATATTCAATTATGCCTTGTCCGAATTTGAAGTCTTTTGCAATAATTTCGGCGGCATCCAATTTAAGTTGCCCATCTTTTATAGCGTAGCTTCCTTTGGGATCTGCATTAACTGTCCAGGAGCTTGCGTCGAGTTTTGTATTTTTAAAGCTACCATAAAAATCAAATGTATTTTTAGGATCGCTTAAATCGCCCGCATTACTGTTTCCGTAATAAATATAAATCTTTACTCCAACCCTGGTAATCTGCGGGATTTTTACCCAGAATGAACCCGTGTCATTGCGAAAAGCCGCAGGCGACGAAGCAATCTGGTTTTCAAAATAATAGGATAATGGAGTTTCCCCATCTGCAGCAGTAAAACGCACATCCCGAAAATCCGGGCGTACATTTCCTTCGCAATTTACATCAGCACCTTCTACTTTTTTATCTATCCCTACTTTTAATTTTATCTGATAATTAAATAACTCCTGACCGGAAGGATTTTTCAACAGTATTTCTTTACGATAATTAAAACCACTTAACTCCTCATGCCCAAAACTGCTAATGGTTCCTGCGCTGTCAGTGTAAGTTATACTGAGCGCATTAAGTTTTGCATCTTCATCCAGAATTTTAGCGCGCCATTTAATCCGATCCCCGCTGACAAATTTATCTGTTAGAGGCACGCCGTTTGTTACTGAATAATAATGCAGACCATTATCGGCACTTACTTCCACTGCCACCGCACCAACTGCATCATAATTTGCACAAATAGTTTTTACCTGGCCTTCAGTTGCCACAAATCCGGACAGGTCATACTCTGCATTTACCAACCTTGGTAAAGCATAATCTCCTGATCCCCCTTCATACCAAAACAGAGGTGCTTTAATCTGGGTTACATCAGCAAAAGCAGAAACTAACCCAATAGACAAAATTATCAATAGACTGCTGACTAAAAGAAAACAGCCATTTTTTATCTTTGAAGGAATTCCTGTTTCGATTTCTTGTTTTTTAATTTTATTCATTTTATTCACCTTTATAGTATATTTATCCTTTATCTTTTAAACCCTCTATAAATATACTATATTATATATATAATAACAATCGTAAAATTACTCGATTATCTTGCACATATTACTCAATAAGTTATCCACAGGGGTAGGAGATGTTTAAACAGCTCCTACCCCTGTTAATTATTTACATTGGACATTTCTAATTGGACATTTCTAATCTTAAACATCGACGATTTTATTCTCCAAAGCGTATTTTATCAAGTCGCTTGTTTTGTGTAAATTAAGCTTTTTTAAGATGCTATTTTTATGGTTTTCTACTGTCCTGCGGCTGATAAACAAAATCTCAGCAATCTCCTTGGCGGTTTTTCCTTCCACAACCAAACGCAGAACATCGTTTTCCCGCTCATTTAAAGTTGCTATTGCTCCGGTTTTTTTATTGGGTTCTTTCACCGAATCCGCCAAATATTCCGAAATTGCTTCCCCCAAATAAACCTTGCCCGCAGATACTCTAGCCAAAGCTAAAATTAATTCTTCGGCCACATTGTCTTTATTTAAGTATCCACTAACCCCAAGACGTAAAGCTTTTAACACATACGCTCCCAACTTGTGCACTGAGATAATAATAATTTTTGTTTGCGGTGATACCCGCTTAACTCTTGAAATAATATCCAATCCGCCAATCTTAGGCATTGAAATATCCAGGAGCAAAATATCGGGTTTAATTTTCTCCGCCGCCTCCAAAGCCTGATCCCCATTTTCAGCCTCCGCACAAACTTCATATTCTGTATAGGGCTTAAGTACACTTTTAATCCCGGTACGAATAATATCATGATCATCTGCTATTATAATTCTTATTGCCATTTAATAAATTGGTAACAAAACAAAAATATTTGTGCCTTTGCCTACGCTGGATTTTATCTGCATCTGGCCATCAAGTAACTCCACTCTTTCTTGCAAACCTAAAAGCCCAAACCTTAATTTATCTTCTCTGCGGCGGAAAGGATGTTTAAACATTCTGTTATAATCAAACCCCTGCCCGTCATCCATATAAGACAACTCTGCGCTACCGGTTTTTTGCTCTAATTTTAATTCTACATGTTTGGCTCCGGAATGTTTGGCCATATTCGTTAGCAACTCTTGGGTGATCCGGTAAAAAAGTAAGCTATATTCCGCAGAAAGTTCAAAAAATGCCCCTGGTTTCTGGTAATTGTAATCAATGCCAGTAAGATGTTTATACTCTAAAAGCAGGGCCTCCAGGCTTTCCACCAAACCTACCTCATCTAAATCCGGCGGCCGCAGGAGAAAGGCAATATTATGGCTTTTCTCAATTAATCCGGAGGTTATTTTCCTGCATTGTTCTGCTTTTGCCATTAAATCCACTGTGTCATTGCGAGGACACGAAGTGCCCGCGTCGCCTGCGGCTCCTCGCAATGACGCTTTTCCTGATAGTTCCTGAGAAATAAGGCCCAGATAAATTTTTAGCGCGCTCAAGTCCTGCCCCATTTCATCATGCACGGCATTAGACAGGCGCCGGCGCTCATCCTCTTCAACATTAATCATCCGATTATACATATCCTGCCGCAATAGCCGTTCTTTAATTCTGCGCCGATAAACTGCTACAGCAATTAAAGTCCCTACAATTAGCGCTGTAACCAAACTAATACTCAAGAAAAAAATTGAGCGCGCTTTGTCCACTCTGGCTAAAACCATCTGCCGCCGCACTTCTTCTAGATTAGATTTACCCATAGAATTATCCAAAAATTCATCAATCTTAAAAATCTGATTTTCAAAACTCATTAACAAACCATTAACTGCTTCATTAACCCTATCTGATCCTTTCTGATCAGCCATCTGGATAATTTTTTTACCTAGAATAAATACATTATCAAAGGCCAAACCTGCCTGATTGGCCCAAGCTTTCTGCTGATTTGAATAAGCATTCTGGCGGTAAAGTTTTAATTGCTGTTTAAAACTTTCTCCCGTTGAAAAAATTTTATTGGCACCTGCGGCCATAGGCACTGCCCCCAAGTATCGTGCCAGGCGCCAATAACAATAATTACGGATACCCATCGCATAATTAGCATTTTTTATACGCATCTCCAAAACCGCCGATTCCAAAGTTAAATTATTTTTTCCTAAATCTTCGATCTTACGGGTCAACCCCTGAATCTGGGATATTCCCACCAACCCAATAACCAGCGTAAGCAAGATTAAAAATGCAAAAGCAAAAAGAAGCTTTTTTTCTTTAAGATTCATACCAATCATTTTAAGAATCATTTCAGACTTCATCATATTACCGAAACTGTTTCCAACCCAATCGGGAAGTGGGGATACCTACCCCTATTTCCCGATTAGCCGGGAAACTGTTTCGCCTTCTTAATCTCCTAATTCCTTTACTCGCTGTAATGCCCGTTTTGTCCATTGATCATTGGGGTCGCCATATAAAGCGCGCTTACGCCAATACTCTAGCGCCTTTGCAAAATCCTGGCGCGCTTCATTAAACAAAGCTAAGTTCGAATAAGCAGGGCAGTACCGCGGGTCACTTGCAACAGCTTTAAGATACATCTGCTCAGCTTTATCAACCTTGCCATCCTGTTCATAAATTATTCCTAAGCTATTATAAGCTGCAGCATATTTATTATTTAGCTGCGTAGCCCTGATAAGATTTTTAATTGCCTCTTGCGTGTTCGATTCTGCCTGGGCCCGCACTCCTTTTTGATAATAATCTTTTGCGCTCTCCAACAAAGGTTCAATCGGCGCAACCGGTACAGCCTTCTCTACGGTAGGCGCCTTTTTTTCCTCTTGTTTTAATATTCCCGCAGCTTTTATCGACGCCTCTTTCAAGACCTGCTTTGCTGCTTTGTCTGCTGCTTTGTCTGCTGCTTTATTTTCCGCATCCTCTACTATCCTCTTTGCTTTTTCTGCTGCGGCATCCTCTATTTTTTTCCTAGCGGCCACTCTTGCTGCTTTGCGTTCAGATACCAATGCCGATCTATCCTCTGGAGTTAATTCTGAATCAGATATCGTTTTATCTATCTCAAGGTCCCTGGCTACCTTATCCTGCATGCGTTGCGGTAAATATTCTTTAGGTAATATTTTAGTAAGCCCGTCCCCTCTTAAGCCTTTATCTCCACGGGTCAGGTGAGGAGTAAGAAAAATAATTACTTCGGTCCTCTTAATCTCCTTGGCGCGATAACCAAAAAAAGTCCCAAGAAAAGGAAGTTTTGATAGGATAGGCCAACCATTAATCGAATCCGTATTTTCAACTTTAGTCATACCGGCAATCATAATCATCATTCCATCTTTTACCTTTACCACTGTCTCTGACTGCGATGTCTGCACTATTGGAACACGGCTACCCAAAGCAGTGGTAATAGTTTCCTTAACAGAACTAACCTCGGGTTTTAGTTTCATAGTAATAAAACCATCCGCGCCAATCTTGGGAACAACTTTTAATTTTACGCCCACATCTATAAACTCTACCGTTTCAGAAGTAACCGTAGTTGAAGTTGCCTGGCTTTGTGTCTGGGTAATGTAAGCGTCTCGCTCGCCTACCATAATATTGGCTTCTTCATTATTCACAACTGCGATTCTAGGCTGTGAAATAATATTTGTTGTCCCGTAAGTGCTCAAAAAATTAAGGATAGCTTTATAATGATTGGTAGCCAGAGTGCCCACTGAAATTTTCTGATAAGCAGCGGTAAGTGTGGCAGGAAAAAATCCTGCAAAATCTAAGCCATCCATAGCCGCAGAAGCCCACACCTTTTCCCAATCTATGCCTCTTTCAAATTTATCATCCAAAGTAAGCTCCACAATATCAGCTTCAATATACACCTGGCGGGATTCCTCATCCAGTTCCCGGATAAGCGTTCCTAACTTTTTCATTTTGCCTGGAAGATCCGAGATAATCACCTTTCCACTCCTCTCGTCGATAATTACCTCACCTGCCCCTTGAGTAATGGCCGCGCCAAGCTGTGCCTTAGCATCTGCAGACTTAGCATAATTAAGGTCAAAAATAGCGGTTGTCAACGGCCTATCCAACTGCTCAACTGTTGCTTTAAGCTGTTGCAGCTTGTCCGGAAAATCGATCAAGATCATGGTTCCAGTTGTCTCATCCACCACTATTTTACCCACATCTGATTTTAGCTGGCTAAGAGCGTTAAAGATTATGGAAGGCTTAGCATACATAAGTTTTACCATTTCAACTTTTCTGCGGTCAACATAATCCCGTCCGAAAACTTTCTTATATTCAGCTTCACTCATCACATAATAAACATTACCTTCACGATTTAAGGCCAGGCCCTGGGTTAAAAGAATAATATCGAGTACATCATTAAAAGCTACATTACTCAGGTATACAGTGATCCTCCCGGTAACCTCTTTACTTGGGACAATAGTCTTACCAGTCTTTAAAGAAATAATCCGTAGCAGCTCTACGATATCAACATTTTTTAAATCTAAAGAAATCTTGCCATTAGGATTTTCCTGAACAGGCTGATCTTCCTGCGCGCAATAAAGCTTAAGCGGGCTGATTAAAAATGCTAAAACTAAAATGGGTATCATTGCCAAGACACGAAGTTTATTATTTAACTTCATCTTTTTTGACCTCAAGGCCTGTATTGTTTGCGCCGGTTATTATGGTCGGCGTTATAAATATAACTAACTCTGATTTTTTCTTTTCTCTGGTCCTGTTAGAAAATAGATGCCCCAAAGCCGGCATGCGTGATAATTTAGGAAGGCCGGTATCATTATCCGTATTTTCATCCTTAGTCAATCCCGCAATAATCATCGTGCGTCCGTCTTTTATCCTTACTACTGTTTCAGATTCAGAAGTCTGCACTATCGGCACAACCGTACCGGCACTCGTTGTTAAGGTGCTCTTTACCGAACTAACCTCGGGTTTTATTTTCATAGTAATAAAACCATCTGCGCCGATGGTGGGGACAACAACTAGTTTTAGCCCAACGTCAATAAACTGCACGCTTTCGGCAGTAAGAGTCGTAGATTCACCCTGGCTTTGAGTAGAAGTCACATAGGCCTCACGTGTGCCAACAAGTATTTTTGCTTCTTCCTTATTTACCACAACGATCCTTGGACGGCTTAGTACCTTGGTATCGCCATACTCATTTAGCATATTCATTACTATATTGTAACGATTATCCGCTAGTGTGCCTACGCTTATTTTTCCAAAACTAGAAAGCGCAGGAGACACCGGAAATTTACCCGTAAAATCTAGATTATCCATATGCACGGATTTAAAAATTTTATCCCATTCGATGCCGCTCTGAAACTTATCATCAACATTAACTTCTATAATCTCACCCGTAATTAAAACCTGCCTAGTTTGTTCATCAAACTCTTTCATTAATTTTTTGATTCGCTCAAGGCGTTGCGGAAAATCAGAAACAACCACCTTATTACTTCTCTCATCTACAATTATTTGGCCGATACCCGGGGTAATTAGATCAGTCAAGAAAGTTTTAATATCCGCAAACCGTGCGTAATTTATATCAAAGACGACTGTATTCAAAGGCTGATCCAATTCTTTAATCGCCTCCGCAATCACTGCTAATGATTGCGGAGTATCCATAATAATAATTGTTCCGGTGGAATCATCAGATATTATTTTACCGACATCCGACTTCAAGGAATTAATAACGTTTAAGACATTGGCCGGTTTTGAATATGCTAATTTAAAAGTGCGCGTTTGTTTATGTTCGGAATATTTTTTCCCGTATAACTTCTCATATTCAGCGGCCGTCATCACTTTGACAACATTGCCTTTGCGTTCATAAGCCAAATCCTGCATAGTGACAATTACATCTAAGGCATCATTGAAACTTAAATTATCCATAAATACGGTAACCCGCCCCTTAACTTCAGGAGAGGTAACAATTGTAATTCCGCTTTTAGTAGAGAGCACTTTAAAAAGCTCATTGATATCTACACCTTTGAGATCTAAAGAAATTCTATCACTAAACTCGGAACTGGCCGGTTCAGGAGGTAAAATGTCCTGGGGGAGATTTACCGGTTTGACATTTTCAGCAAAAACCAATTTTGACATTAGCAGCATTATTAACGCTCCAAGAAAAAAGACCCTAATTCTCTTCATCTTAGTTCATATTCCCGAGAACCAGAATCTGTGTTAACCTCTAAAGTCGCTGAATTACGCGAAATCTCTTTTACTTTAAACTGGTCATTAAAAAATTCCCCTTTTTTTAAAGTATAAGTTCTGGAATCTTTGGAATCCTCAACCATTATTTCAGGGTTTTGTGACCAAATGATACCGACAAGTTTTAAGGTTTTAAATTCTTCTGTCAAATCCGGGCCTTCATCTTGCGGATAGTTGGCACTTTTGGAATCAAAAGGAATAAAAAAATCCCTCTTGATGGTCTGATTTAAAATATCTTTTCTTATCAATTCCTGTCCCTCTCCCGTAGATATTGATTTTATTACCGTAGATACATCCGCCCGAGAAATAAAATCGGCATTAGATTTAGGGGCCATTGGAGCGCTAAAAATAGTATATAAAAATATAAGCGTTAACAAAATCCCCAGGCCAATTAACCCTTTGTTTAGATAAAGAAGGTTAACCTTTAGATCCTTAACTTTTGATTTTAACCAAAGAAAATCTAATTTTCCGGATATAAGGTTGCCTGAGGCCTTTTTTATTTTCGGAGTAATAACTTGCTTATCCTTAGGCCCTCCATTGCCCTCAATAAGCTTAAGCAACCTCTCATCGGAAGTCTGCTTATCCATAATTACACCGCATTCCTTGCAATCAAGTCACGGATCAACGCTCCATCGATAACCGTTTTATTACTCGTGATCAAATTCCTTAATGCATTGTGGCAAATAAGATTTATCCTGCGCGGATAACCCTGGCTATAACGCTGGATTTCGCTAACTGCTTCATCCGTAAAGAGTTTTAACTCTGAATTAAATCCTGAATGCTTAAGCCGAAAACCTATCAAATCCCGCGTTTCATACTCATCCAGAGGATTAATCACATATTTAAGCACTATACGGTCAAAAAAATTCTTTATCTCTTTAATCCTAGGCAGAAGCTCCAGCTGTGAAAAAAGAACTAACTGCAGTAATTTGAATTCATTTGTTTCATAATTTAGCAAGACCCGTAAAATTTCCAGTGATTCGGCATTCAATTTCTGCGCCTCATCCACAACCAAAACAATAGTCTTATTCTCTTCAACCCCTTTCTGAAAAAGATGCTTCTTAATAGCTTCTTTATAATCCAAAATACTTGAGTCCTTTTGAATCTGGTCCTGGATATTAAATGTACGCACCAATGATTCAAGAAAAAGGTCCTCACTTTGGGCAGTCGGATCCATAATCATATAAAAAAGTATATCGGGGCGTTCTTTAAGCATCTGGAAAAGCTTGCGTGATAAAGTAGTCTTGCCAACACCCACATCACCCAGAATAACGCTTAAGCCGCGGCGCAGCCGAATTTCAACCAAAAGACGCATCAATGCCGCCTTATGTTCATTAGCCTCGTAAAAGAACTCCGGGTCGGGGCTGTTGGAAAACGGCTCTTTTTTTAAGCCTAAAGCGGCATAGTAACTCATTTAACCCTTTCTTAATAAATCACAGATAAGTTTCAAAGAATAGCCTTGGCTCTTTAAACTGGTGACTTTCTTAAGACAGGCGCTCACTTGTCGGGAATTATAAAGGCGGTTATTCGCATTCCTTTTTTTGACCATCAGAAGCCCAAGGTTTGTATAATAGTTTATTGTTTGATAGGAGATATTGTGAATCTTGCTTATCTCAGCCGGCGAGATCAATGTTTTAGCCATCATTATTCCCTCCACTAAAAGAATTTTTAAATTTATCTGCTTTTAAATATAGCATATTATAGTAAATACTATATTGTATATCAAATGATATAAAAAATAATACCTCTTGTCAAGCACTATTTTACTTTTTTTATGAATTTTACCGACGGGGATTTATGATAACTGGTAATTTGTGGTGGATAAAAATTGGGGAATTAAAAATAAATTTTTAATTGTTCTAACTATAGTATTTTCAACATATTTTAAGCCTGATAAAATAACAGGAAGGCAAAACTGTTTCCTCTTTAACCTGGAAACAGTTTCCAGGTTAATCGGGAAAGGGGGTTAATATGAGTATTTTTTATATTTTCTTAAGAAGGCAGCTAAGAAATAGCGATTCGGCGCGCAATAAACAAAGGTTGTGTTCCATGATCCGGGTAAGCGCTAAAGAGTCTTTTAATGGCCTGGAACCAAGCATTTTTTCTATACCACTTGATATTTTACCTAAAATTTCCAGCCTTTTCTTTAATCTACGGCGGGCAAGTGCGGGCTTTAAAAAGTCAAGAAAGTATAAACTCAAATCAAGGGTAAACTGCGGCCGGGTAAAATCTAGAAGGTTCTTATTAAGCAGCATCTCAAAACGCTTTTTACCATTATCGGTAAGGCCATAGACAAAACGTCTTGGCCTTGAACCTGTTTTATCGGCTTGTTTTCTAAGCAGGCCTTTTTTTTCTAGGATTCTTAAAGGATAGTATATTGATTTTAGCTGGACACCAGCAAAAGAGGAGAGAATTTCCCGTGCTTTGACTTTAATCTCATAACCGTGCTTTGGACTCTGACGCAACAGGCCTAATAGGATCAGTTCCTGTTCAATCATCCGACAACACCCATCGACCTAAACTTCTTGTACCTTAATTTGAGCAATTCTTCTTTTTCCAAAGGCGCTAATTCTTTAAAATTCCTTAGAATTGCTTCTTTTATATTCAAAGCGGTTTTTTGCGCATCGCGGTGGGCGCCGCCTAAAGGCTCAGGGATTACTTCATCAATAACGCCCATCTTTAAAAGATCGCTTCCTGTAAGTTTTAGGACCTGCGCTGCTTGAGGAGCCTTTGATCCGTCTTTCCAAAGAATTGCCGCGCAACCTTCCGGAGAGATAACCGAATAATATGAATTCTCTAAAACCGCCACCCGATCCGCTACCCCAACGCCAAGAGCCCCACCTGAACCACCTTCCCCAATTACAATCGCCATAATTGGAGTGCTGATACAAACCATCTCCCGCAAATTAAGCGCAATCGCATGTGATTGCCCCCTTTCCTCGGCTCCAATCCCCGGATATGCCCCGGGCGTATCAATAAAAATTACTATCGGTAAATTAAACTCCTGGGCCATTTGCATTACGCGCAAAGCCTTACGATAACCTTCAGGATGCGCACAACCAAAATTTCGTTTTAAATTTTCTTTTGTATCGCGGCCTTTCTGATGGCCGATAACCATAACTTTTTTTCCATCAAGCTTGGCTAAACCGCAAACCATCGCCTTATCATCGCTAAAGAGCCTATCACCATGCAGCTCCACAAAATCCGTCATAATCATATTGATATAATCTAAAGTGTAAGGCCGCAGGGGATGTCGGGCAAGCTGTACTTTTTGCCAGGCGCTAAGATTAGTATAGGTATCTTTTTTTAAATGCCCTAACTTCTCTTGAAGCTTTTTGATCTCCAAAGACAAATCAATCTTCTTCTCAGACATAAAAGACTCAAGCTCCTGAATCTTTTTCTCTAATTCTGAAATAGGTTTTTCAAAATCTAATCCGGCCATAGTGATTAATCGATTATTGTAACTTCGGTTCCAACAGGAATAATGCTATAGAGCTCTTCAACATCAGAATTGTTCAGCCGTACGCATCCTTGTGTCACCTGCTTGCCAAGCTCTTTAGGCTCAGTGGTTCCATGAATACCATAACCTGCCAAGTCAAATCCCATCCAACGCGTGCCCAATACATTCTCCGGGCTTTGCGCCGGTACTATTGCACCGGCCCTAAACCAGGTAGGATTAGCTAGCTTATTGACAATTTTAAATGTGCCAACCGGTGAACAGTTATTTTTACCAGTAGATACAATATATGTTTTAAATATTTCCTCATCGCTTTTAAACAAAAGTATATTCTGGGATTTATTGACTAAGATACTAAAAGGCGCATTCCAAACCTTGATTTTGCGGCCCGGAATAATAAGTGAACCGCTAATATTATTGCTTTTCATAATCAATTCAGTGGTAGTTTTATATAGGCGCGCAATCTTATCCAGGGTATCACCGGGTTTTATCTGATAGGATATGCTCTTGGGAGTAATGGTAGGTGAAAATAATAATTTAATATTTATCTCTTCAGCTTTCCTCTGCAAATCCGCTACATTCGGGGATTCCGGAAAATCATTAACCAGCTTTTGATATAATAATTTGGCTTCAAGCAGGCTACCTTTGGCCTCAAGTTGGCGCGCCTGGTTCAACAGATTACGTACGCTTGAACTACCGATAAAAGAGGTTTTGTTATTTACCCTCTTTAACCCTAAAACAACAAGGGCACCGATTACACCTACTATTGCTATAATTATGATTAAATATTTTTTATTCAACTTGAGCCCCCCTTATTTTAAGTAGCGGGCGCTTAAACGTCCACTGCTTGTATTTTTATCTTGAATAGGATACCAAAGCAATAACAATACCTAAAAGCATCCCCATAATTACTTCAACCGGAGTGTGCCCGATAAGTTCACGCAAGCGCAATTCTTGGATCTTGCCCTGCCAATATATATCGTCCATAATCTTATTTAAAATACCCGCCTGTTTACCGGTGGAACGACGGACACCTTGGGCATCAAACATCACCACGATGGCGAAAGCAAAAGCAAGAGCAAAATAAACGCTATCAAACCCACATGCCATCCCTACGCTGATTCCTAAACATGAGGCACCTGCAGCATGCGCAGAAGGCATACCTCCACTTCCGATAAATAAGCGAAAATCAAACCTTTTCTTGCGGAAAACCCCAATAGCCACCTTAATCGTCTGGGCAATCAACCAGGCTGAAATAGTAGTCATCAGGATCTTATTACTATATATCTGCGCGAAAAAATCTTTCATTATTCTTTGGTTTGGGCAGGAACAACTTCTATCTTAACCTTTTCTAAAGCAGTTGAGCGGCCATCTTTAAGCAAAAACCCCTGGTTACCTCCAGTTAACAAACCGAGAGCTTTACGATCCTTAGTTTTTAATTCTTGAATACCCTTTTTTAACTCAAGCAAAGAACTCCATTTTAATTTTAACCGCTCATTTTCTAAATTAACACGCTTACGCTCCTCAATAAGCGCTCGATTTTCGGCTTTTAATATAGAAAACTTAATATTTAACCCTTCAAGATTATTTTTGGTGGCGGTATTATCATGAAAAAGGCGCGTAATCCTGTTTTTACTTGCCCTTAAATAATTCTTGAAGTTTTTGTTTTTTTGCGCCAACTGATCTTTAAGCTCTTTCTCTTTCCCCAGCTCTTGCAATAGGTTTTGTCTCTCTTGCGCTAGCGCGCTAATCTGGTCTTGGGCTTGCGCCAGGCTATCTTGAAGAGCATACCTTGCCTTAAATTCACTCATATACTTAACCATGCTAAAAACAGCAACAGACAGCAATAAGATAAGCGCAATGTTCTTAGCTATATCCTTACTCATAAGTGTATATTATATAATTCTGCACTTAAAAAGCAAGCTATTTTCTACCGAAAATCAAGGGGACGGTTCTCTTAAAAAAGAGAACCGTCCCCTTGATTTTAAATGGAATTTTAAGTTAGATTACCGGATTTCTCGCGTCTATTGCTTTAGAAAGGAGCACAAAATGATCTCAAAAACTTATAGTTTTGGCCTTCTGGGCCTAGAGGCCTATCCAGTTGAAATAGAAATCGATGTTACCAAAGGGTTACCCCAAGTAACCTTGGTTGGCCTGGCAGATACGGCAATTAAGGAAAGTAAAGAAAGGGTGCGCTCGGCAATCAAAAATTCAGGATTTCAGTGGCCGGCACAGAGAATAACAGTGAATCTGGCTCCATCCAATATTAAAAAAGAGGGAGCTTGTTTTGACCTGGCAATTGCCTTAGGGATACTGGCGGCAACCGGACAAATTAACGGCAACCTTCTTAAAGATTACTCCTTTCTGGGAGAATTATCGCTTGATGGACAGCTAAGGCCGGTGCATGGAGTCTTAGCCATAAGCTTAAACATGGCAAACTTTCCTGTAAAAAATCTTATCCTTCCTGAAGAAAATGCCAAAGAGGCAGGAATCGTCCCGGAAATATCTGTCTGGCCACTAAAGAGCCTAAATGAAGTTGTGCAATTTTTAGCAGACTCAACTTTTAGAGCGCCTTTTAAATTAGAAATTGGGAAGATCTTAAAAGACAAAACGGATTACAGCGTAGATTTTTCTGAAGTCAAAGGCCAATATTTTGCTAAAAGAGCTATGGAAGTAGCTGTATCAGGAGGGCATAACATTATCTTGCTTGGGCCGCCTGGTAGCGGTAAAACTATGCTTGTAAAAAGAATTCCTACAATCATGCCCAGCCTTTCGTTACAAGAAGCTCTTGAAATAACCAAAATCCATTCAATAGCAGGCACATTACTAAACAAAGATGGTTTCATCGGAACCCGGCCATTACGCTCTCCGCATCATAGTATTTCAGATATCGCTTTAATCGGGGGAGGCAGTATACCTAAACCAGGAGAAATAAGCCTGTCTCATTTTGGCGTTTTATTCCTAGATGAACTACCGGAATTTAGCCGCAATGCCCTTGAAGCATTGAGACAACCGCTAGAAGACAATTTAATTTGTATAAGCCGGATAAAGAGAACATTGATTTTTCCCGCCTGCTTTATTTTAGCTGCAGCCCTCAACCCCTGTCCTTGTGGGAATTATTTTAGTCCGGAAAAAACGTGCCGGTGTAATCCGGGAAAAATCAGAAATTATTTAGGTAAGATTTCCGGGCCCCTGCTTGACCGAATCGATATTCATATAGAAGTTCCGCAAGTAAAATTCCGTGAATTATTCGAAACAAAAGATGCCGAATCTTCACAAATGATAAGGCAACGCGTAGAAAATGCGTGCGCGATTCAACGGGAAAGATTCAAATCGGCGGGGATATTCTGTAATGCCCAAATGCAGGGAAAATTAATCAAAGAATACTGTCTTTTGGATAAGGCAGCGCAAGAATTAATCCGCATGGCTATGTCAGAATTAACTTTATCGGCAAGAGGTTATGACAAAATTCTTAAAGTCGCCCGGACCATAGCAGACCTTGATCAGAAAGAAATCATCTGCCAAGAGCATATTGCAGAAGCAGTCCAATACAGAAGTCTAGATAAATTATTAAATTAAAACCATAACCGAAACCAGAAATCTTGGTGACTGTCACCTTTGCCATGCAGATGTAAATAAGGAGTACATATTTTTTAAGCTTGCGTGTATAGAAAAAGATATTAACAACTGTAGGGGACGTTTAAACGTCCCCTACCCTGTGGATAACTATGAGTAATATAAAGAGGTTCTACGAAGAAAATGCGACTTATTTTTTAACTACTGTGACAAAAAACAGGTTCGAAATATTCAATAATCCCAAAAACTGTAAAATATTACTTGTTACAATAGAATATTTCAAACTTATACTCGATTATAAATTATATGGTTTTTGTATTATGCCAGATCATCTACATTTAATTATCCACCCATTAGGAAAATACAGTTTTTCCTACATTATGAAAATGTTAAAAGGAAGCTTAGCAAACAAACTAAATAAAATAAATGATAGAAAAGGAAAAATCTGGCAAAAAGGATTTTATGACGAATGTATTTTTGACTCTTACGAGTTAGTTAAAAAATTAGAATATATACATAATAATCCCGTAAAAGCTAATTACGTTACCTCTCCTGAAGAATATCCTTACTCCAGCTACAATCATTATTTTAAAACTGATTATTCTCCAAATCCTATCATTGAAATCGATAAACTTGATTAGTTATCCACAGCCGTAGGTACCATTTAAATATCCCCTACTCTGTGGATAACTTTTAGGTTTTTGGTTTAGGGGGTGGAGACTGCGATTGTTGCGGTGGAGCTGGAGGTGGCGCCTGATACATCCTTAACCGTAAGGGTTACAGTAAAATTACGAGCACCAAAGGTTGTACTCCAATAAGTATTCTCAGGATTTTTTTTGGTTGATGTATCGCCATCGCCAAAGTCCCAAAGATAAGAAACGATTCTACTCGACTTAGAGTATGATTTCTGCCCGGAAAATTTTACCGTAAGAGGCGAATACCCCTTCATGGGCTTGGCAATAATTACTGCAACCGGAGGCTCTGGAGCCGGTTTAATTAACGGCGCTTGCTCAACAGGCTTGATCTCTACTGGCATCGCCGCGGGTGTTGCAGGCGCAGGCTCAGTAACTGGTGAAGTGGCTTGTACAGCCGTAAGTGCTGCCTCCGCCTTAGGCGTAATTACCTGAGTAGCTTCCAAAGTCCCTGTTTTAGCTACGCCTTCTTGAGCAGCCGGCAATACCGGAGCCTGTTGCAAAGGTTGTTGAACAGGCGGCAAAGCTGGCGGTTGCGGTTTTGGCACTACAGGCGCAGTTACAGCAGCGCCCTGAGAAGAAGATTCTTTGCTCAAATCCTCAACAATATAGGCAGCAAGTTTTTCTTGTAAACTATTTATGCGGGACTTTTCCAATGCCTCTGCTTCTTCGTCAAGCTTGTCCGATCTTTCTTTATACTTAGGGTCATGATTATATTTGTAATCTGCCACGGCAATAAACGGCCAACGCAAAACCCCCCAAAAGAGATCCACAAGCATCGAAGGCGGATCCCAGAAAAATTCTCTCAAGCGCGATTCTATTTGCCCTGTTTTTATATAATAATATTCAACCGTAGACCTGCGGCGCTTAAAACGCTCTTTAGCCAAAGCTAAATCCGGTAAGGATTTTTCTTTTCCAACAGTATATTCTAAAATAGGCTTATCATCGTAACTAACCACGTAACCAGAGCTAGGGGAAGAATCGGGTTTCTGAAATTTATAAGTAGCGCAGCCGGATAAAATAAACGCAAGAAATAATAAAATCACAATTTTTTTCAAAGCTAATCCCCCTTATTGTGTCATTGCGAGGAGCGACAGCGACGAAGCAATCTAAAAGAGATTGCTTCCCCTTCGCTTCGCTCAGGGTCGCAATGACACCAAACTGTTGCCTTACTTGATAGTTTACCTCTTCTTATTGCCGCATCAAAGCAAGCGCTTCAGAACGAGTCTTCTCATTCTCCTTAAAGATCCCGCGCACTGCACTAGTTACTGTCATCGTTCCGGGTTTTCTTACCCCGCGCATAGACATACAAAGATGCTCCGCCTCGATAACCACCATTACTCCTAACGGTTTTAACTTACTCATTACAATCTCAGCAATCTGCGTAGTTAATCTTTCCTGCACTTGTGGCCGGCGCGCTAAAATATCCACTACCCTGGCAAGTTTACTTAACCCGGTCACTCTTCCGTTCTTGGGGATATACGCAATATTTGCCCTGCCAAGAAAAGGCAGGAGATGATGTTCACAGACAGAATACAATGGTATGCCGCGTAAAAGAATAATCTCATGGTGTTTCTGGTCCAGAATAACTTCCAGCTCTTTCTCCGGGTCCTGTTTGATACCTGAAAATATCTCTTCATACATTTGGGCAACCCGGCGTGGTGTCTCCAAAAGATCCTTCCTTTTTGGATTTTCGCCAATTGCTTCAAGAATCTGACGCACTGCTTTTTCGATCTTTTCCGTATTCATATATCCTCTAATAAATAAGTTGAGAACCTATTATCTAATGAAAACTATCTTTCTGCAATAAGTTTTTCTTTGACTATTGCCCTAAATATAACTATACTATTAATTAAAGGTTGAATAGTCATAAACGAAAGTTTTATTGCTAGAAACCAAAATGTCAAAAAAGCGGATTTTTGTTGTCGATGACCAGGAAGAAATATTATCCCTTCTGAACGACTCCCTATCCGAATGTGGTTTTGAAGTACTAACCTGCAAAGAGCCTAAAAAAGTCTTAAGTTCAATTAAATCATTCAAACCCGACCTTATATTGCTTGATCTGCTTATGCCGGATCTGGGAGGATTCGAAATCTGCGAGATTTTGAATAACGAGCCGGAAACCCACGGCATTCCCATAATCATTATCTCCGGTTTTGGCGACTTAGTTGATATAAAAAAGGCCTACAAATTAGGCGCGGTAGGTTATTTCGTCAAGCCGTTTTCCCTGGCCAACTTATGCAGAGAAATATCCAAAGTTATCGCTAATAAAGAAAGTTTGTTTTAACCGTAAGATGTTATTTGCCGATACAAAAATCAGTAAAAATCCTGTCTAAAAGATCCTCTGAAAAACTTTTACCCAATATTCTATCTAAATAAACACAGGCATCCTTGAGGCTCTGCGCGACGAATTCAAGTGGCAGCTTATTTTTTAAACCAACCTTGGCCTCAGAGATAAGTTTCCTGGTGTCTTTGAGCGCATGGATATGCCTTAAATTACTTACCAGCATTGACTCCGGGGTAAATACTTTTCCTTTATAAACAAACTCGCTAATTGCATCCTCTAAGGAACTGATATTTTTTGCATTCTTTGCGCAAAGTTTAACTACTTTAGGAAATGCTTTGCTAATTTGATCTTTTTCGATACGCTGACTCAGGTCAATTTTATTGATTACCGCAATGACATTTTTATTTTTTATTTCCCTGATTAATTTCCGGTCCTGCTCAATAAGCCGGTGGCTTGCGTCAAATAAAATAATTATCAGATCAGCTAATAAAATATGCTCTCTTGAACGAGAGACAGCTTTTTTCTCAATTAGATCGCGGGGCTTGAGAATTCCTGCAGTATCGACAATTTTTACCGGTATACCTTTTATATCAAGCATCTCCTCGATTGTATCACGCGTTGTGCCGGCAACAGCAGTCACAATAGAACGCTCTTTTTTAAGCAGGGCATTTAGAAGAGAAGATTTACCCACATTTGGTTTACCGCAAATAACCACGTGAATACCTTCACGCAATACTCTGCCGCAGTAAGATTCATCTAATAATTTATTTAATTCAATATCGATAGCCTTAAGGGCTCTGGATAACTCGGGCATATCATGTTTCTGGATATCCTCCTCAGGAAAATCGATACTTGCTTCCAGAGAAACTAAAACATCCAATAGATCCTTGCGGATTTTGTTTATTTTCTTTGATAGGCCTCCGCTTAATTGCCCTAGGCTCACTTTAAGCGCCGAATCAGTTTTTGCCTGAATAATATCCATGACTGCTTCTGCCTGAGCCAAATCGATTCTTCCATTTAAAAAAGCCCGCTTAGTAAACTCTCCGGGGCTAGCTAATCTTGCCCCGTTGCTTAGAATCAAATCCAGGACTTTACGTAGAGCCAAAACTCCACCATGGCAATTTATTTCGACAACATCCTGGCGCGTATAAGACTTAGGCTTACGCATAACCGTAAGGATAGCCTCATCAACAAATCTGGCGCCGTCGCATATTTTACCGTAATGCATAGTATAACTGTTAAAATCCAGAACCTTACCTTTGCCAGCAGGAATAAAAATCTTATTTGCAATAGACAGGGCCCGCTGCCCACTTAGGCGCACAATACCAATACCTCCTTGGCCCTGGGCAGTTGAAATTGCAGCAATTGTGTCTTCTAAATTATCTTTGAACATCCCTATACTCCCCAACCACAAATAATGAGCCGGTTACTAAAATTAAATCCCTTTTATGCGCTAAGTTCTTAGCTAAGAGTTTAGCCTCTTTTACGCTTTGGGTCAAATATACTTTTCTTTTGAAATATCCGGATAATTGCACAGGGTCAAGTGCGCGAGTTGTGGCTGCGCGAGTAAGAATAATCTGATCAGCCAAAGGACCAAGTGTTTTACAAATTCCTAGGATGTCTTTATCATCAGATATTCCTAAAACCAGAATGAGTTTTTTATATTTTCCTCCCCTAGCGGAAAAATTTTTTCTTATCGCTGACTTCAAAGCTTCTGCCGAAGCCAAATTCTGTGCCCCATCCAAAACAACCAAAGGATTCTCACTTAACACCTCGCATCTACCCGGCCAGATTGTATTATTGAGTCCCAAACGTATTACTTGGTTACCGATATCAAAACCGTAAAATCTCAAAGCCTCAACCAAACCCACAGCTACAGAAGCATTGGCCATTTGATGATCACCTAAGAGCCGCAGACGCAGATCTTTATAGTCTCTGCGCAGGCCATGAATCATAAAACCATTTTTATTCTTAGAATATTTTATCTGCTTGCCCACCTCATAAAGCTTAGCCTGAAACCTTTTGCATCTATTGCTAATAACTTTTGCAGCTTCTTTATCCTGGGGAGCAGAAATTACAATCGCACCTTTATTTTTTATAATCCCTGCTTTTTCACCAGCAATTTGCGTAATAGTAGAGCCTAATTTCTGCACATGTTCAAAACTAATCGGGGTAATCCCGCAAACCAAGGAAGTCGCAGCATTAGTGGCATCAAGTGAGCCACCCATGCCGGTTTCTAAAACAGCGAAATCAACATTCCTGCGCTTAAAATACAAAAAGGCTAAAGACGTGTAAACCTCAAAAAAAGTAAGCGCTCCGTATTTTGATTGGCGATTGTATTTATTAATTACTGGCTTTAATTCGCTAACCAAGGCGGATAATTCCTTTTGTGATATCATCCCCTCGAAATCACGAATCATACCTTGTGTCATTGCGAGCCCGACATTGATTCGGTGGCGGACGAAGCAATCTCGTTTCTTAGATTGCTTCGCCGCTAACACTCCTGGAAATGACACGCCTACAGGAGTCAAAATTCTAATCCTCTCCCGGAAATCAATCAGATGAGGAGAAGTATAAAGACCAACACGAAAACCTGCTTGTTTAAGAATATAGGCAACAAAAGCGCAAGTTGACCCCTTACCCTTTGTCCCGGCGATATGAATCACGCGTAAAGATTCCTGGGGGTTACCTATTAAGGATAAAAAATCCTTTACACGCTTGAGTTTCAACGCTTCTTTATAAGAATAGTTTGTATTTTTTTCGTAGTTAACGAAGGAATTCAGGTATTTAAAAACTTCGGCTGGAGAAAACATAAGTCATCTTTTATAAATCAGGGGGCGGTTATATTTTTCTGTCATCCCCGCGGAAGCGGGGATCTAATTTTAGATTCCCACTTTCGTGGGAATGACATAGAGTAAAAACAGAACCGTCCCCTTCGTTTCTAATGCTTAAAATGCCTTATGCCTGTGGTAACCATGGCAATCTTATATTTATCGCAGGCAGCGATAATTTCTTTATCGGCAATAGAGCCACCAGGCTGAATGATTGCCCTTGCCCCTGCTTTATGCGCCCAGGTTATGGCATCCGGCTTAGGGAAAAATGCATCGGAAGCCAAACAGCAGTTTTTACTGAGCTTACCGGATTTATTTTTTGCAATCATTACTGAATCCACGCGGGACATCTGTCCTGCGCCAATTCCAACAGTTTTATAACCACAGGTTAAAACTATAGCATTAGATTTAACATGCTTGGCAACCTTAAATCCAAAAATTAAACTTTGTATCTGCGCCTTGCTTGGTTTTTTCTTAGTCACTACCTTAAGGCCATTTTCATTTAAAGTTAAAAGGTCCTTGCCCTGTAAAAGCATGCCGCCGCTTACGCGCTTAAACTCCAGCTCATCAATCGGGCTTAGATCTTTTAACTCAAGCAAGCGTAAATTTTTCTTATCTTTAAATAAATCTAGCGCCTGCCTATCAAAAGCAGGAGCAATAATGCATTCTAGAAAACCGCTTTTAATTATTACCTTTGCGGTTTTTAAATCTAATCTTCGGTTTAACGCCACAATACCGCCAAATGCCGAAAGTTTATCTGTATTCCAGGCGTTTAAAAATGCTTTGCTTAGCTCCTTATCGACCGAAACACCGCAGGGATTATTATGTTTAACGATAACCGCGGCCGGCCCTTGAAATTCCTTAAGCAATTCAACCGCAGAATTAAGATCCAGGATGTTGTTAAAAGAAAGTCCCTTGCCTTGCAGTTGCTTTAAATTAATCAAACCGTAAGATTTAGGTTTTTCTTTATAAAAAGCCGCTTTTTGATGCGGATTTTCTCCATAACGTAAATCTTGTATTTTTTCAAAACTTAAAACCAGCTCATCGGGAAAAACTGATACTTGTTTTTGAAATTGATTATAATTACTTAAATAATTATAAATTGCCGCATCATACTTACTGGTATGCCCATAAACTTCAATACCTAGCTGGCGCATTAAATCTTGCGAAAGAGCACCATTATTCTTTTTTAAGTCGGCGATTACCTGTGGATAACGATTGGGGTTAGAGATCACCGCTACAGACTGATAATTCTTTGCAGCTGAACGTAACATGGCCGGCCCGCCGATATCTATATTTTCGATGGCCTCTTCAATGCTCACATCTGGCTTCTGAATAGTTTTTTCAAAAGGATACAGATTAACTACGACCATATCAATAAGCCCAATATTATGCTCATTTAAAATTTCCATATGTTTAGGGTTATCACGCTTAGCAAGCAGCCCCGCATGAATTTTAGGATGCAGTGTTTTTACTCTGCCGTCGAGTATTTCAGGAAACCCCGTATATGCAGAAACTTCCGTCACGGTAATATTATTTTCCCGCAAAAGCTTAGCCGTGCCACTAGATGAAATAATCTCTACGCCAAGTTTATTTAACTCCTTAGCGAATTCTACAATACCGGTTTTATCCGATAAGCTGATAAGCGCTCTTTTAATTTTAATCATTTGAGAGTTGTGTCATTGCGAGTCCGCCGAAGGCGGACGAAGCAATCTTAAATAGTAGGATTGCTTCGTCGCTTCGCTCCTGGTAATGACACAGAATTACTTATTAAACCTAAAATTAACCAAATCCCCATCCTGCATAATATATTCTTTTTGCTCAAGACGCATTTTGCCGGCCTGTTTGGCGCCGGTTTCTCCGCCACAAGAAATAAAATCCGCAAAACTTATGATTTCAGCGCGAATAAAACCCTGTTGTATATCAGAATGAATTGCTCCTGCGGCCATCCAGGCAGTAGTACCTTGCTTAATTAACCAGGCGCGATTTTCTTTATCTCCAACGGTAAGAAAATTGATAAACCCACTCTCAGCTAAAACACGGGCCAACAAAGTACTTATATCAACCAATTCCTCTTCTGTGATTACCACTACCGGTTTAAGCGTAAATAAGCCATATCCGGAAATAACTTCCTTTTCCTGCTCAGTTAAACCAATCGAAGAAATAAAATTCTCTTTTTCTAAAGCAGCTTTCATTCTGCTTAGAATTATTTTTTCTTTTTCCTCCGGAGATTTGCTCAAGCGGGTCTCCACAAAATCCAGATCCCCAAGAATCAAATCCATTTTGGCGTCTTTAGGGATAATTATCGCATCGGCTTCTTGGGCTGCCTCCTGACCGGCTAGCTCCACCTGAGGATAGGTTTTTTTCTTGGCCTTGACTAACTTATCTGCCTGATCAAGTTTATCATTTTTGACGTTATGTTTGCCTAAAACAACTTGTTGCAATGCAAATGCGCTTATTTTCACTCGTTACCTTCTTTCGTAGAGTTTCCCCAAAATTTTCTAAGTGTCATTGCGAGGAGGGCGAAGCCCGACGAAGCAATCTTTTATTTAGATTGCTTCGCTCGCTACGCTCGCTCGCAATGACACTTTGGGATAAGTATCATAAAATTAGGTGACGGAAAAATAGAACCGTCCCCTTTGTTTTTAGATTATTCCAGGTAGGTGTAAATCTTGCCCTTATAATTACGCAGTACATATTTACCTTTGGCCTGAGAAAGAATATAATTTGGCCCAACAGGGATCTTCCCTCCGCCGCCCGGTCCGTCGATAACATAGGTCGGAACCGCATAACCTGAGGTATGTCCGCGTAATTTCTCGATAATATTTATTCCGCTGGCCACAGGAGTGCGGAAATGCTGCGTACCCCTGACCGGATCGCACTGATAAATATAATAAGGCCTTACCCTTATCTGCAAAAGATCATGCACCAGCCGTTTCATAATAAACGGACGATCATTAATACCTTTAAGAAGCACTGATTGGCTTCCTAAAGGTATACCGCTTTCAGCAAGCATATCACAAGCATTCTTACAGCGCTTGGTAATTTCTTTAGGATGATTAAAATGAATACTCATCCAAATAGGCGAATATTTTTTGAGCATATTTACCAGGTTTTCGGTAATACGCTGTGGTAGAGTTACCGGCACACGCGTGCCTATCCTTAACAACTCGACATGGGATATAGCACGAATCTTGGAAATTAAAGATTCTAATGCTGCGTCTTCTAATGTAAGCGGGTCTCCTCCGGAAATTAATACATCCCTTATCTTACGGTTAGATTTAATATATTCTAAAGCTGTGTCAAATTTAGTCTCCGGATTTGAATCCTTCTCTTCATGATCCCCCACCAGCCGGCGGCGGGTGCAATGACGGCAATACATTGCACAATGTTCCGTAGCCAACAACAAAACCCTATCCGGATACCGATGCACTAAATGTGGGGCAGGAGAATCCCTGTCTTCTGCGCACGGATCAGCCATCTCATGCGGAGAGATAGAGAACTCATCGCCAACAGGAACAGACTGCCTTCTGATCGGGCAGTTTGGATCATCAGTATCAATTAAACTTGCCCAATAGGGGGTGATCGCCATGGCTAATCTACCTTTAGCCTTATCAAGACCCTTCTCTTCTTCGGGAGTAAGCTTAATAATCTGGCTTAATTCTTCTTTGGCGCAAATCCTGTGTTTGAGCTGCCAATGCCAATCCTCCCAATCTAATGGATTAACATCTTTAAAAAGAGAAATCTGCTGATAATCACGTGAGCGCTTCGGAGGCCGCACAATAGCTGGCGTTTCTACTTGCACTTTTTGGTTTTCTAAACCTAACGGATTATTCAATTGAGCCTTTTCCTTTCTGAGGCGCTCATCAGTATTGCCTCAATAAGATCTTCATATTTCATCCCGGCAGCATATGCCATCATGGGAAAATTAGATTCTTTAGGATCCAGCCCCGGCAGTGGATTGATCTCCAAAACATAAGGCACATTAAATTTATCCAAACGAATATCCGTGCGTGAAATATCCAGGCAGCCTACTGCACGGTGCGTGCGCAAGGCCACATCTTTTACTTTATCTTCAATATCCTTATCCAAGCGGGCCGGGCAATGAAATTCAGGAACCAGTCCCAATTCACTATTTCCCTGAAATTCTTTCATTTTCCAGGAATAAAAATACTCTCCGCTTTTTTTACAATTAGCAAAATCGAT
Organism: Candidatus Omnitrophota bacterium; assembly: GCA_028712255.1. Taxonomy (NCBI): domain Bacteria; kingdom Pseudomonadati; phylum Candidatus Omnitrophota; species Candidatus Omnitrophota bacterium. The sequence goes on along the minus strand of JAQTQJ010000003.1, from coordinate 107,471 downwards.
CTCTAGAATCGGCAGCACTCTTGTTTTACCGTTCTCCAAAATACCGACGGTTAACTCTTTGCCTTCGATAAATTCCTCAACCAAAGCCTCCTGTTGATACACCTCTATACATTCCTTAATCTTCTTAAAAAGATCCTCTTTATTCTCAACTACATTAGTCTTATTTATCCCTTTTGCCGAACCTTCGCAATTAGGTTTTACAATCAATGGAAACTTTAACTGTTCATCCAACGATTCATCACCCTTTATAAAAAGCTGAAAATTAGGAGTGGGGATATTCTCTGCCTTAAGTATTTTCTTGGTCAAAGTTTTATTCAAAGCCAAAGCTAAAGAAAAAGTATCTGATCCAGTATAAGGTATGTTTAAATAATCTAACACCGCTGGCACTTCGGATTCACGAAAACGCCCATGTTTTCCTTCGGCAATATTAAATACCATATCTACGCGATTTTTTCTAAAATATGAAAACAGCGCCGGGTACTCTACGTCAATGGCCTCGACAGAATGACCTTTGGTTTTGAGCGCCGAAATAACACAATTAATCGTCTCTGCAGAATCGCACTCAGAAAAATAGTCTGCCGGCTTTAAAGGATCTTTCTTTTTTAAGTTATAGGTCAGGGCAACTTTCATTTAGCTTAACCCATTTCTTATGAGAGCGCTATTTAAAATTTTACCAATCATCTGTTCATAAGTAATCCCGATATCTTTAGCAATAAGCATAAAAACATCTTCAGTAGACAAGGACGGTAGGGGATTTATCTCCAATACATATGGATTACCTTCATTATCCACCCGAAAATCCACCCTACCAAAATCTCTACACTCTACAGAACGATAGACCTTGAGAGCTAAATCATTTAATTTTTTCTTTAACTCAGCCGAAATCTTTGCCGGGCAAATATACTCTAACCTATCGGAGGTAATCCGCGCAAAAGTATAAAATTTATCATTTAATTTTAATTTTCCGTCTATCTTTATCTGTACCACAGGCATAACTTCAGGCTCTTTATTGCCGACAATGGCTACCGTAAACTCCTGCCCTGAAATAAACTCCTCCACAAGAGCTGGCTGCTTGTAGGTTTTAGTAATAAAATCAACCTGTTTTTCAAGCTCTTCGGTATTCTCTACGCGAGAACTTTCGCTTAAACCTTTTGAAGAACCTTCAAAGCGTGGTTTTACAATCAGGGGAAATTTACAATGGTCCTGGTCAATCAAGGCATCCGCAGAACTTACTTCGAAGAATCTAGGGGTGGGTATTTTTTCCGCAATAAAAATCTTTTTGGCCATAACCTTATCCAGAGTAAGCCCTAAGGTTAAAGCATCTGCCCCTACAAAAGGGATCGCGGCCATTTCAAGTAAAATAGGAACCTGGGATTCGCGGTTTCTTCCGGTTAGGCCCTCGGAGATATTAAAAACAATATCCACTCCGAGATTATCAATCTTCTCTAATAAATTATTGGCATTGCCTATCTTTTTTACTTTGAAACCGTTAGCGGCTATAGCATCGGCAATGACATTGATTGTCGAAGAAGAGTCAAACTCCGCATTGGCATCAAGCGGGTCACCTTCTTTAAATTTATAATCGGTTTTTAAATCGTAGGTTAATCCGACGGTTTTCATAATAAAAAAGGCTCATGTTTGGTTTCGTTTTTCATGAGCCTCTTAAGAATCATCCAATTTTTTCCAACTTAGTTTGTAAACCTCCGAAAAATTATGCAAAATATTGTATCTATGTTATTTTTTTACCACAATATTTCGGTGTTGTCAAGTAAATTCTATTTAAAAATAAGGATTTGAATTTTTATTTTTATCGTCGATAAAAACTATTCCCGCAGCTTGAATATCGTTAACTAATTGCTCAAGGTTTGTGAAAACAGACCCCCTTAACCCTAGAGCTTTGGCGCTCTCCACTAAATCAGCTCTATCATCGGTATAAAATATTTCCTGCGGGTTAACTTTGAGTTTACGGACAACCGAATTATAAATTTCCTTATCAGGCTTAATTAACCCCAGCTCAAAAGATAGAAAAATTTCATCAAAAACCCCGAACACTGGAAAATTTTTCTTTACATATTCATAGTGCAGGGCATTTATATTGGAAAGCAGGGCTGTTTTATACCTTGCGCGCAAAGAGTTTACCAGCTTGAAAATTGAACGATTCTTGGGGCTTAAATAAAATATATCATTCCATATCGGAATAAATGATTCATAACTAAGTTTCAAATCCAGCATCTCTTTAACCCGAAGATAGAAATTTTCCGGGGAAATCTTTCCCGCTTCAAAGGCAATCGTTGCCTCTGACTCAAAAAAAAGATTATATATTTCTTGGGGGCTTTTAGTACAGAAGAAAGAGATTCTTTCTGCAGCCCGCTTATGATCAAAATCTACCAATACTCTGCCTAAATCGAATAAAACAACTTTTATTTGGCCCGCCATTTTTAATTCCTCATCCTCATTACGAGTTATTATCCATTCATTGCTATCTAAATTGCGTCATTCTGAGCGTAGCGAAGAATCTTATACTACGGGGATTCTTCGTCGCTTCGCTCCTCAGAATGACAAATGTAAATTTATATCTTAAAAAATAGCTTTGTTGTCGGTATTTATTAATTAATTCCCCTTATCAAGATTTTTTCTGAAAAGGTCCAGAAATTTATCTTCATATTCCTTGTAAACATTCCACTTATCTAATTCGGCCTTTAACTCATTTGCTTTGGTAATATCCAGGCGGCTTTCCTCAAAAAGCTTCTCAATCTTTTCTTTTACGGAAACTGGTAATTTAGTAAGCTGGCTCAAAGTTTTTTTGATTAACTCTACCTCATCCTCTCCTATTGGCGCGGATTGGCCGGAAGAACCTAAGTTTAGATAATCAAGCAGCTTATTGATTTCGTTCTCCATCGCTTGAGCCTGTTTTTTTAGTAGCTCTAAATTTATCTGTATATCTAAGATTTTCCCTAAGCCCTCGAGCACTGCGGCCGAAGCCTTAGGATTCTCAATCTGAATAGTATAAAGAGGAATATCTCCAAGCAAACAGAAACCTTTTAATCCTGCTTTTTTGGCTATACCTAAAAATAACCCGTTCATTCCGCTGATTTGTCCGTCTTCCAATGGGCTAAAATTATATTTCTTTAAACTTTCTTTCGTTTTTTGGTCGGTAGCCGCAAACCAAAGATGGGAATCTTGCGTATGGTCAGTTGCCTGAGGCATAGATGCAAAACTTACAACTGTTTCTACGCCTAAACTTTTGGCCAAGCCGATAATTATCTTACAGTAACTATCCGCCTTGGATAAATCCGGTTGGGCGTTACTTAAAAAAATAATCAGGTCGCCCTTTAAAGATGTCCTCTGCTTTGCAGCAGGATTTTTCCAATAATAAAACTTCCCCTGGGCAAGCGCAGGAACATCTAAAACTCCGCCGGAGATCACGCTTGCGGTTAAATAAAAAAATTCTTCCGGGGAGATACTGGCAAATTCCACTGCCTTTAACTCTTCAATCAAAAAATTGGCCGCCTTAAATGCTACCTCCCCCATACCCGGCCAGGCAACAATCAGATAAGGTTTTTTAAGACGGGGTTTTTTAGAAATAATCAATGGTTCCATTTTTTTCTCCTTCCCAGAAGGGAACACCCGCGCAATACCAATTAACGCTAGGTGTCATATTTTTGGTTAACTAAATTTATAATTTTTAAGAAATTGTACCAAAACTTTTGCGCCATTATATAAATTATTCAAATAGGCATACTCATCGGCAATATGCGCACAACCTTCTGTGCCAAATCCAGTGGCAATTGCCGGAATGTTTTTTTCTTTAAAAAAAGTTATTACCGTTGCCCCTTCCGAACCGCTTATACGCGGCTTAATATCTAAGTCTTTCATCGCTGAAACTAAACCGCTTACCAAAGGATGGTGCATATCGATATAATAGGGATTTTGAATTCCCTGAATTTCGATTTTGAAATTCTTAGTATATTTAGTAAGGGTTTTTTTTAAATTATTTAATAGTTCTTTAGCAGAGGAACCCGGGAGAAACCTGAAATCAAGTTCGAACTCACACCAGTCGCTAACTACATTTACTTTATCTCCTCCTTTTATTGTACCAACATTTATCGTAGGAAACCTTAAATATTTATTTTTAGGAAACTTCTTATGTTGTTTTTTAAGATCGACTATAATTTTAGCTGCTATATCTATGGCATTTACCCCCAACCAAGGATAAGCCCCGTGGGCTTTCTTTCCCTTAATATACACCTTAAGATGCATCAGCCCTTTTTGTGTAATTACGATCTCAAAATCATCCGCATCCAGCACAACTGCTGCATCTGCTTTTAAAATATCACGCTTAAGCAGTGGAATTAAACCTAGAGCCGAACCGCTTTCTTCATCAGCAGTTGCAGCGAAAATTAAATTATAATCAATGGCTACTTTGTCCTCGACTATGGAACTAATCGCCTCAAGCAAAGAAGCAAGATTACCTTTACAGTCCGTTGTGCCTAAACCATAAATTTTATCCCCGACGATCTTTGCGCAAAATGGGTTACTCTTCCAGCTATTGCCTGCAGGAACTGTGTCTAAGTGCGGGGTAACTAAAAGTGATTTTGTACTATTTTTTCCTTCAAGAATTGCCAAAACATTTACTCTTTTATCTTTAAATGAATATGTTTTTACTTTTAAACCTAGAACCTTTAAATACGCAACTACAAAATCAGCAATTTTGCTTTCATCTCCAGGAGGATTCTGGGAATCCAGAGAGATTAGTTTTTGAATAGTTTTTTTCAGGCGTTTTTTATTGACCATGTAGCGGGCAAATTTCACATTTAGGATTCTGCTTATGGCAGTAATCCTTGGCTAATTTTACTAAAAGAGCGTGATATTCATTAAATAGTTTTGTATCTACTTTAAGATTGCGCATAAAAATATCCTGTACTTGGGAATAATCATCTTCTTCTTTAATTAACCCGTGCCGCAAAAGTATCCTTCTGGTATAGGCATCAACAACAAATATCGGTTTATTTAAAGCATAAAGTAATATGGAATCGGCTGTTTCAGGCCCAATACCATTTACCTCAAATAATTGCTTGCGTAAAGTAATTAAATCCTGTTTGGCCATAGATTTAATTTTTGCCGCGTAGGTATCAAAGAAAAATTTTAAAAAGCTTCTGAGCCTAACCGCCTTAATATTATAATAGCCAGTGCTTTTAATCAAAACAGCAAGTTCCTTTGGCCTAAGCCGGTAAAGCTTCTGAGGATTTAATAATTTTTTTTCTTTAAGAGCTGCGATTGCTTTTTCAACATTAGACCAATTGGTGTTCTGAGTAAGAATCGCTCCGACGATTACTTCAAAAGCAGTATCGGCAGGCCACCAATGCTGCGCTCCAAAGGCTAAATTAAGCCGGCTGAATATACGGTTTAACTTCTGTTTCATTCTTTAAGTTCTAAAGGATTAAAGCCATAGTAGGCAAAAAGAGCATAGACTGTCCCCGACACCGAACCTGTATGGCTGCCTTTAGGAGTCATCCACCCATGCCCGGTATCAACATGGTCCTGGGTAGCATAAGGTAGACACCCTTGTCCTTGGCCTGAAGGAGAAGCACTAGAGATAACCATATTCCCCAGCTCGTTCAGATACATCTGCGCTTTTTCTCTATAAATAGCCGCTTTGGCTTGATCAGCGCCTTTAGAATAAAAATCCTCCATGATTTTATAAGAGACAACCATCTGGGCGGTCCACTCCGATGAAACTATGCATCCCCTGGCTAGGTGCAGCTGCGGAGCAAAATCAAATCCTTTTATTGTTACGTTCTCTCCGCCTGGTTTCAGAAAGCCAGCTTCTACGCCGCAATTCTCTTCTACGAACTCCATAATCTTATCCGGGTTCATGCCCAACTCCTGCAATTTTTGCGGCCCGATGGCAGCAATCGACCAGGCATAGGTATCTGTGGCAATAGTAGAATCTCCTTTGCCGCGCTTAACCGGTAAATCCGGCCGGTCGTAAGTGTGCGCAAGTAGCCAGTTAATCGCCTTAAGCGCTGCCTGTGTATATACTTTCTTTCCGGTAACCTTGGCTAACATATTAAAAAATGCATAAGCATCAAGATTATGTTCTGTTGAATACCATTCTACATTCGGGCCGCCGCGGATACCACCATCTGTGTCTGCATTCTGCAGGCTAATAATCGGATAGGCAATACTTTGGGCTAAATCTAGATAACTTCTATCCTTGCTTTTTTGCATATACTGCATAATGGCAATCCCCACCCACAGATTAGGCCCGCTATGCATTATAAATTCTGCGGGGCCGCCATCATCGGAATAGTAGGCATTAAGAAACCAGCCGTTTTCTCTTTTGGCATCATGAGCAAAAAAATCTAAAATCTTTTTTGCACGGTCGAAATCTTCAAAGTACGTATAGGCCTGTATAAGCAAAGCCAAATCATAAGTAAATGACCAGTTAGCGATATCCTGATCTCCTTCAAAACTTGATACCAGCCCGGTACGATTATTCTGATGCACCTTAAGCCACTGATACATCTTATCGAGTATGGCCTTCTGGAGTTGCACTTTCTTTTCGTCTAACTTAGATAATTCTTTAACCGCAAAATTTTCAGTATGCAAAGCTTCGGTTAATTTGGCTTCTAAAGCAAGCTTCTCTACGGTTAAGACGGCAACTGATTCATTAAGCTGTTTAATCCGATCCGGGTTAATTGTTTCTATCTGGGTTTTTTGCGACCCAAGAGATTTAATACGTTCTTCTAAAGACCTAAGATTTACTTGCAAATCCTGCCGCTGGGCAATAATCTTTTCTATTTTTTGTTTAGCCAAACCTGAATCTTTTAATACGCTAGCAAGCTTTTCCACTAACAGCTTATTACTGCAAGTTAAGGTAAAATTTAAATAACTATTAATACTTAAGATTAAAATAAGGAGCGCAACTATCGATAAAGATAGCGGAACAAAAAGTTTCCTAAACCAACTATAACGCATTAGCATGTTATTTTGACTTACAGGTATATGATCGTAGTTTAAACCTACCATGTATTTACGGTTACCTTCATGAGCCTCTTGGACCCAGACGATACTGGTTTGGGCGGAAATTGGTTTTTTGCTTATAGGGATATCGATCTCTAAAGATAATTTACATTTTTTCTCCTTAATCAGTTTAAACAGTTCCTGATCGATATTGTTTATAAAAAGGCAGATGCCGCCGCGGCTTATATTATTGGTAAATCCCTGCAACCAGCCAGACAAAGGGATAGCCCCATCCAATTCTTCCAGGCGAAACTGCACTGGAAAAACCGTATCCAATCGCAGATACTTGCGCTGCTCTACAGCAGGATTTGTCTTATTTTTAAATAGCATCTTCCCTCTTTTTTAAACTAAATATCACGGTTTATATTTTATAACAAATGGTAGTTAATGCAATGTGAATGTGCCAAATCCAGGCAAATCCAGGGACCGTTTCTATTTTTTGTTTAAACAAAAAATAGAAACGGTCCCTTGTTTTCAAGCTTTAGGCTGAAAAGCAAACAGATTGGAAAAATCAGTAAAATTTGTGATACCTTTTTGCCCACAGATAGTTTTAAGCTTGGTAAAAACCTCCCAGGTCATCTCCACATCGGAAAATGCCCGATGCTTTTGTGTTGTTTGCACTCCCAATTCCTTGGCCACAAACCAAAGCGCATAACGCGAAAGACGCGGCATAAGCTTCTTAGCCATAGTAAGCACATCGAAGACAACTATATTATTAATTGACGGGCAACTTAATAATTTAAGCTCATTATTTATAAAACTTAAATCAAATTCCGCGTTATATGAACAAAGGCAGCTGCCGCTAATAAAATCTAAGAAGCTGGGAATGACTACCTGCGCACCTGGAGCATCTTTTAGCATCTCAGGAGTAATCTTATTTACGGCAAAGGCTCCCGGAGAAATCTCGCGCATAGGATTAAGCAGCATATCAAATACAGCTATCCTCTCCTTACCCTTGACTCGTAAAGCAGCCAATTCAACTATACGGTCTCCCGAATCAGAGTAGAGACCAGTAGTTTCAGTGTCGAATATAGTAAGTTCTACATCGTCAATATGCTCAGGCATCTCTAGTAACAATATAAGCTGGAATTAAACGTACGGGTTTATAAGAAAGTTTTACTTTACGCAAGTTCTCTAGGCCCGAATCATCCATAATATTGATATATTTATAGCTTTTCAATTCCTGGCAGAATTGGCGGAAAATAAACTGCGCCAGGCCTTTTACCGAAAGATCGGTTATTTCATAAAGTATGCAAAATGTTTGCCGGTTTAATCGATAGCCGAAGCTAAACCCCTTGATCTTCCCCTCAACTCTTACCACTATACCCTCTAAATCCAGGTGTTTATATTCGGCAAAAGTACCCTTGATTACCTTACGATTATCCTCAAGCATCCCACAATAAATGTCATCATTAGATTGCCTACTGCGTTCTTTTAGCCAAAGATTAAATAAATTCAAACAGTCTTTTTTATCAATTAACTTCATTCTACTAAAATCAAAATCATGATGTTTAATGAAATAATTATAAGAAGCACGTTGGGATTTAAATTTATTCCCCGCTAGATGCGCTAAATCGTCGCGCAGGCAAAGATAATCCGGATATTTTTCATGGCAAAGATACCCTAGGGCCCGATAATATTCTAAATCTCTCTGCTCAATGTTTTCAATCCTTGAGATATCCTTATTTTGATTAATCTTATCCATCACGGCAAATGCCTGCCTTAAAACTTGAGGCTGCTTTTCTTTTGCCAGTGGCGCAAGATACATAAAACAACCGATTTTGTCGCTAAAAAATACACAGAGGCTGCCCTCAATTGCCGCCCATTTAATATCATAGAGGGCTCTCCAGATATAAATATTTGCAAAAGAATACGCTGATAACTCGTGGGACTCTAAAGCAAGATATTTATAAAATATTTTTTTGTCTTTTAAGGCTAATTTATTTAGTTTCATGCGGCAAGTTTAATTCGGTAATCTCCCGCACCTCTTCATAGGCCTGAATAATCTGCGGGTTATCTTTTAACATCTTGATGATTTTTGGAGAATTAAGATAGGTGGTTAGGTAAATAATATAATCTTTAGCTTCTTGGTTATTTATCTTCTCATATGCATAGGGGCAATTTAAATCAACTGTAAGCAGTACCTTGCCTTTACGTAGATTAATTAAAAATGGGTACAGCTGGCATTCAAATGGCCGCGTAGCGTAAATTTTACATTTATTGTCCGGGCTACTTAAAAACGGGCAGATAAAATCCGGGCCTTCAGGATTAGCGATAAGCTGCAGACGGCGTTTAATCGAAATCGAGGCCGCAGGAATACCTTTCTTATCCAGTAAATCCTGGATCTCTTCATCCAAAAGGCAAGGGCTCCACACAGAATCTGCATCTTTAAACCTACAACAACCCTTACATTTAAGGCAAAACTCCTGGGGGACAAATTGTTTCATCACTTTACAATACTCCCAAGTTTTAGTTTCTTATCCGGGCTAACCACTGCCAAAGTGCAATCATCTGAACCTGCCAGGATCATTCCCTGGCTTTCTACTCCGCGCAAAATCACAGGATCCAAATTATCCACTAAAACCACTTGCTTACCTATAAGATCCTCTTTAACGTAAAAAGCTTTTATACCGGCAACCACCTGCTTTTGCCTATCCCCTAAATCTAACGTCAAAATTAATAATTTATCCGCATTAGGATGATCATTAACCTCTTTTATCTGCGCTATTCTTAATTCTAATTTTCTAAAATCATCAATGGTTGCCATATTCTTCTCCTGTTTAGAATCAAGGGGACGGTTCTCTTAAAAAAAGAGAACCGTCCCCTTGATTTAAAATTTTAACTCCGCATAACATTCAATTTGATAAGCATTATTTACGTGTCCATCCCCGCGTACAAAAGGACTAAATAAACTGCCATCTACATCATCACGCCTTTCTTTGTAAAAGGCCCCCGGGATAAAATAACCACCTAAAAAACCAACTGTCATATGCGTGTTTACTTTATAATCGACAAATAAATCCGCCTCAGCCCCTAAATCCCGGGAAAGATATTTTCCCTGCCCGTTTAAAGTTCCCACCGGCCTATTGAATGCCCTTAAATAATACCCGTATAAACTTACACAGAGTTTCTCAGTAAAATTATAATCAAAACCAACTGATGGCATAATCAAATTTTCAAAATCTCCGGAAGAAAATGTTTTTGGGCGCGGTACTCCGTAATTTAAACCATATCCTCCGCCCATAGCCACAATCGGAAGCATATTCACATTGCTACTGCTTATTGTATCACTTAAATTAAGGTTTGTGGGAGAAGAATAGCTAAAAGCACGGTTTTTCCCTCCGGCATATTTAGTTTCACCGTTTTCTGCGTCCTGCGGAGTGGCTTTATTCCCGGAACAAAATAAAAATTGCAACTCCGGAATAAATTTTCCTAAAGTATAATCAAGCCCTGAATAAAACATGTAACCGGTATGCGCAATATCTTTATAAGCACTATCTTGACTATGAGCATAGCCGAAATTATGCGCTGCTTCCAATTTCAAAGTAAAATCTTCATCCTTATATTCCCAGGCAGTACCAAATGTCCCCAATAAATCTCGATTTACGCTAGCTGCATAAAGACTGTCCCTTTTACCATTAGAAGTATAATCAGCCAACATCCCAAGATACGGCCAAAAAGTCTGTTTACCGGCAACTATCTTTACATCAGTGGCAAAAAAATTAGCGGCATTAGGTTCATATTTCTGGCCCTGCTCTTTTTCTTGCTCAATCGGCGGGCCTAAACGATTTTTATAAACTAAATCCGGGCGGCAGTAATAAAGCCGCCAAAAGATATTTTGCGTCTGTTGATATAAAGTAACCCCGTAATTTTCATAATTGCCGTTAAGGGAAAAACCATTTCCTACTTCATAAATATACAATCCTGCCTTAACCCCAAAAATATCAGCGAGTTTGGAATCAAGCCAAAATTCCTCAACTTGCGGAAGCAATTCTGTGTTGCGGTATTTTTCAACTCTCCCACCGGAATTAATCAGTGTATTGTGGATAAAAAGCGGCGCGCTGTAATCATAAGGCCCGTTACGCTCAAGTTTAAGATAAAATTTATTTCCTGACTCTTTAAAATCTCCACTGAAAGCAAAGCTATAATCTATGCCCAAATAGAGGGTATAATCATCCTTATTATGACTATCCAAATCTACTACGTTTTTAAAACTTACCAGATCCGTACGCAGGTAGTTATCTAATGACAACGCTAGCTGATCGGTGTTAAGTAATTCGTAGCTGTAAACCAAAGAATTGAAACTGAGGGTTAAGATTAAGACAAAACCGGGCTTTTTTAACATTTCCTAATTCTAATAATTATCCACAACCGTAGGGGATACTTAAGTATCCCCTACCTTGTTAACAACTTAAGCTATAATATCATCGGGACAGAAAAAACTCAAGCGATGTAATAAAAAGCGCCGTAAGTAATTTACGGCGCTTAATTTTACTGGCGGGGCCGACGAGATTCGGACTCGCGATCTCCTCCGTGACAGGGAGGCGCTTTAAACCAGGCTAAGCTACGACCCCAAACATAAGAGGCTAAATTCTAGCCTAAAACCTTATTATTTGCAACAAGTTTTTAAATGGTGGGCGATAGAGGACTTGAACCCCTGACCCTCTGCGTGTAAAGCAGATGCTCTAACCAACTGAGCTAATCGCCCAAATTAATTTATGAATATGTTCACAGCAAATACAACTAACCTCCGCCGAAGGCGGATCAGCCTACGGCTGAAACTCAAGCTAATCGCCCCTCTCTTAAAACTTACCTAAGAGCGTCATGCAGAAAGCCATCACAAAGAGAGCGACGGTTTCAGTCATGCCTAAAACGACGATATAATTAACAAATCCTTTACCGGTTTCGCCCATGGCGTCGCAGGCGCAAGCGGCGCATTTACCTTGAAAAAAAGCCGATAACCCGATTGCCAAACCGGCAAACGCTCCCACGCTCCAAAGATATAAGCCTTTAGCCGTAACAATTTCCAGCATTTTATTCATAACAATCATTCCGTACACAGTCTGCGTCAGGGGAGCAGCAGTAAAAGCTACCAACATAAAAGAAGCTGGTTTATTCTGCGAATAATTCTTCTTCCATGCTCCAATAGCGCTCATTCCAGCAATACCAGTACCCATAGCAGAGCCAAACGCCGAAAATGCCAATACTAAAATCGCTCCCAAATCTTTAAACTGCATCATTAATCCTTGCTCCATATCATCCTCCGAAATCTAGGACACGGTTCTCTTAAAAAAGAGAACCGTGTCCCCATGTTTTACTCCCTTAATGGCTTATACGCCATGCCACTCCACGAAATATTAGCATGACTGGAGAATTCCAAAACATTAAGCCTTATCCCATGCACTAAAACTGATAGGGGGCCTAAAGCAAGGCATAAAATATGACCAAGCATAATAACAAAAACACTTGTTAATAAAGCAGCTACACTTCCAAAACCAATACCAGCGGCCATAGAGTTAAAAGTGTCGGCGATAGCCACTCCTGCCAGCCCTACTGCAAAAAGACGGATATAAGAAACCACTTCGCCGAAACTACTTATCAAGCTTAAAGCCAACGTAATTAAATCAATGTTGAATATTTTAAGAATATTCTTCTGGGGATTATTAAATAAAACCACCAGGCTTATCCCGGATACAATTAACCACGTACAAAAAGAAGGCAAGGGTATTCCCAAAATAAGCATCTTTGCCAGAAAGAATACAGACCAAATCACGCCAATCCAGCCAACATCAGCAAGAGCCGCCACAGAAGGCAGTTTAATTACCGCCCGCCAGATATGGGCAACACTAAGGTGCAATGCTCCTACAAAAAAACAAAACGCCTGGATAGTGCTGGGATTATTTAAGGCAGGTACAAGAGGCTTATACCCAATTTTTAAGAACCACTCCTGTCCAAAGAACGTTCCGGTTAACAGCCCCCATATAATAGCGCATAAACTCAATAAATAAAAGAGAAAAAAAATGGTTTTATCTTTGACTTTTGAGCCTATTTTTCTATGCACCAAGAAAGTCAAAAGCATATAAACAGCACCATAGCCGGCATCACCAATAAGCATACCGAAGAAAAGGCCAAAAAAGAAAATAAAAACCGGGCTAATATCCCACTCATGATATTCTGGAAAAACTTCCAAAAACTTAAAAACCGGGCTAACTACTGAGATCCAGCGCGGATTACGAATTAATGTCGGAACAGTGTCTGTTTCGTAAGGCTCGGTTATTGCCAATGCCCATTGCTCCTGATGCGCCAAGAAAATCAATTTTTCTGTGCTATCAGAAGGAATATAACCGCTAATATAAGTTAGCGTCTCTGCCTGGCCCATACCACTTAGCGTCTCCTGAAACTCCAGTTCTTTTTGTAAGGCAGATTTAATTTTGTTTAAAGAAACTACATAACTAAGTTGATCCGTCAACTGCTGCTCTATGTCACGGATACTCTGGCTATCATCTTCTCGTCGTTTGAGCATTTGGGATAAGCTCATCTGAGGCAAAGGGATTTCTTTAATTCCAATATCTATTGGGCGCGTACGCAGGAGAATACAATTAGCAACCCCTCCTTTAACAGAAAGCTTATTAATTACAATATCCTCGGGAAGAGAATCAAGCTGTTTAAGTGGTATCTGAAAAAGTGCCGCAAAGATATTATGTTTAGCTAAATCCGTAAAGCCTTGCGGATCAAAATCACCCCATTCTTCATATTGCTTAATGCGTATAGAAATGGTGCGGAAATATTCTGCTAATTGTTCCTTATGTTTATATAACTCAATAATGTGCCGGCTAACTTTTTGCCCGTCAGTTACTTCTTTCTCAACAAAAATATGTTGTGGGTCAGTTTTTATTCCCAACAGAACACTTAATGCCTGGTTAAACAAAGCGATTGTCTCAAGCAGAGAGTCGACATCTTTACCTTTGGGAGGCTGCTGATGCTCGACATGCAAAACCCCAAGCCTACGTAAGCTGCTTACGGCGTTTAAGCTGTCTTTGCCTTGAGCAACCACTACTACTTTTTTCATGGGTACAATCAAGCTAATCCTCCTGCCAAGGCCAGTTCTTCGATCTTTCTTTTGGCAATTTTACACCGGCCAACTGCATTAGCCATCTGATCACCGATATAAATTTTAATTAAACGGATATTTTCTTCTGCTTCCGGAATCTTTACCTTCTCAAAAAGATTTACTCTTTGGGTAGTAATACGCAACTCCTGGCGCAATATAGCTATACCCTGCTCAATCACCATAATTTCTTCCTTCAAAACAATAATTGCCCTAAACGCATCAATAGCTGCGTCAACCCATAAAGGCATGGTAAATAAATCGTACTCTGCCGCGGTAAATTCTATTTGGTCAAAAACAAAAATATCCGTTCCCGCTATATTTTTAGGATGAGTAATTATTTTATGCGGCAACAAGAAGGGCTTAAGATTAACCGCTTCATCGCTAAGCAAACCAATCCAAAAGTCAATTGCCTGCTTTTTTTTAGAAATTAATTGTTTTCTTTCCTCAAGAATTAAACCTTGTTGAAGTATTTCAAGCTGTAGTTGTTGTTTTTTTAATTGCAGAGTAGGAAGATAACGCTCAAACTGCTTTAAGGCATCACGCTGCCTTTTTAATTCGCCTTTAGTAAGTTTTATCTTTGCCATAATTAGAATCTGGGGGACGGTTCTCTTTTTTATTACAAAATATTTCTAAAAAAGAGAACCGTCCCCATATTTTTCTATCTACTGCTTTTTAGGCCAGAATTGCTCGATAATGGAAAGCTTTATCCCGGTCTCTTCAGGGACAAAACAATCGCTTAAAATCTGCCAACCTAAATCCAGGGCTTTTTCCAAAGGAATATTTACTTTAAGCGACATCATGTTCTTCTCAAAAAGTAAACCATATTTAAGCAGTTTATTATCCCAGGCGCTCATCTGAAACCCCATCGACTGTTTCTCCAGAGCCTCCCGGTAACTGGCAAAAAGCTGAATCATTGTATCCATGATTGTACGGTGGTCGGCGCGAGTTTTTCCGTTTACCTGCTGTTTAAGCCGGCTCAACGAACCAAAGGGTTCGATTACCCCGCCTTTTAGATAAAACTGGCCCTCGGTAATATAACCCGTATTATCCGGCACAGGATGCGTTACATCATCGCCCGGCATAGTAGTAGCCGCAAGAATCGTAATAGAACCTGCAGTGTCAAAATCCACGGCTTTCTCATAACGACTGGCAAGCTGGCTGTAAAGATCTCCAGGATAACCACGGTTGGAAGGAACCTGCTCCATAGTTATGGATATCTCTTTTAAGGCATCGGCAAAATTGGTCATGTCGCTTAATAAAACTAACACACGCTTACCTTTTAAAGCAAAATCTTCTGCTACTGCCAAAGCGATATCCGGAACCAGAAGGCATTCTACTACCGGATCGGATGCGGTATGCATGAAAAATATTGAACGGCTTAAAGCTCCGTGCTGTTCTAAAGTGTTTTTAAAAAACAGGTAATCATCATATTTTAAACCCATGCCACCTAAAATAATAATATCAATTTCAGCTTGAATGGCAATCCTGGCCAAGAGTTCGTTGTAAGGCTCTCCGGCAATAGAGAAAATAGGCAACTTCTGGGATTCAACCAAAGAGTTAAAAACATCAACCATAGGAATCCCCGTGCGGATCATTTTGTTGGGAATAATTCTTTTTACAGGATTAACCGGAGGCGCTCCGATATCCACCAAGTTCTCCGAAAGCTCAGGTCCCCGGTCCAAAGGTATACCACTCCCGTTAAATATGCGCCCTAATAAATTATCTCCGGTAGCCACGCGCATCGAATGCCCCAAGAAACGTACTTTATCACCCGTAGAAATCCCACGGCTTCCCGCAAAAACCTGCAGAGATACTCTCTTGCCATTAATACGGATAACCTGAGCCAGGCTTGTTCCGGAACGTAAAGTAATCTGGGCAATGTCATTATAGCCCACGCCCTCAGCTTCAACAGTAATTACGTCTCCGGCAATCTGGATTATATTAGTATAGACTTTCTGCATTTCATTTCTCAATCGGTATTCTTTTTTCTTCCAGCAATATAGCGATCTCTTCCTCGATGCGCTCAAACTCTGCGCTATTCCAAAGGCTTGAATTCCAGGTACGAAATAACTGCCCTATTTTTTGGAAAAAATGCAGGGCATTTTCTTTATTTTCTAATTTAAAATCAGCAAACAGGATATCATGGATAAAATCAAAAATATAAAGCTGCCTTTCTTTGGAAGTAGCCTCATCAACTGCGTCAAAAGCATTCTGCTGCAAGTAAACAGAGTCAAAAAACTCGCCCTTGAGATATCCGATATAATCCTTAAGCGAGGTACCTTCCTCTCCGATAACCTTCATCATCTGGGCAATCTCATGGCTCCTGCGTAAAGCCTCATGAGCGGAATTTTCTTTTTCATCGTCGATAAAACCTTTATATTTGCTCCAGCTAATTAGCGGGTCAATTGCCGGATACCTGCGGCCGTCGGAGCGTTGGCGGGAAAGTCCGTGAAAAGCCCCTACAACTTTAAGGGTAGCCTGAGTAACCGGCTCCTCAAAATTTCCGCCTGCCGGGCTAACTGCCCCTCCAATAGTAACAGACCCAAATGTGCCATCATGTAACCTAACCAATCCAGCCCTTTCATAAAAAGAAGCGATACGCGATTCAAGATAAGCGGGAAATGCTTCTTCCCCGGGAATCTCCTCAAGCCTTCCGGACATCTCGCGCATAGCCTGGGCCCATCGCGAGGTAGAATCTGCCAATAAAAGCACACTCAAACCCATCTGACGGTAATATTCTGCCAAGGTAACTGCAGTATAAACACTGGATTCGCGGGCAGAGACGGGCATAGAGCTGGTATTGCAAATAATCACCGTACGGTCAATAAGCGGCTTATTGGTGCGCGGGTCAATTAGTTCTGGAAATGTTTTTAGCGTTTCCACTACTTCTCCGGCACGTTCGCCGCAGGCCGCAATAATTACGATATCAACCTCAGCATGCCGGCTAGTCAATTGTTGTAAAACAGTTTTTCCCGCGCCGAATGGCCCGGGAATACAATAAGTTCCGCCGCGGGCAACCGGAAATAAAGAATCAATCAGGCGCATTTTGGTTACTAGCGGCTGGCTAGGTTGTAATTTTTCAGCATACGCCTGGATAGGAACCTTAACCGGCCAGCTCTGCTTTAAAAAAACGTCATGTAATTTTCCGGATTGATCCTTTAGAACAGCAATTCTTTCATGGATCTTGCGGGTTAACCGGCTCGATATTTCAACTACTTCCAGAACTCCTTTTAACCCAAAAGGCACCATAATATAATGCTTAAAAACCTTTTCCGGAACAAATCCTAATTTACTACCGGCTAAAACCTTCGCGCCGGTTTCTACTAAAGGAGTAAACTCCCATTCTGTTTCTGTTAACGCCTCTAAATAAACACCCCTTTTAAGGAAAAACCCGCATTGTTTGGCTAAAGCAGGGAGCGGATTCTGAAGGCCATCAAAAATCTGGCCTAATAATCCAGGGCCCAGTTCAACAGAAAGTAACTCATTGCTAAATTCAACCTGCTCACCTACTTTTAGGCCTGTGGTACTTTCAAATACCTGCATCTGTGCGCAGTTAGCTCTGACACGAATTACCTCTGCTTTCAGGCGCTGTTCTCCATGCAGGATATAAGCCACCTCATTCTGGATAACAAAGTCATCCAGTTTAACAGTAACCATATTTGCGTTGATTTCCGCTATATGCCCTATTCTTTTATTCATCATAAATTAATGCGCCAATACTTTTTCAATCAGCCCTGCTTTATCAGAATTTCCAATTTTAACCCAGCGATCCAGGATAGCTAACTTTAAAGCATAAATCAAAAGAAAATCGAAATCAAAATAATGCCCCATAGCTAATTTATCCAGCAACTGCCAACGCTCAAGATCCAAATACCTTTCTGATTCTAAAATAGAGTTTTGGCGTAAACTTGCCTGGGCAATATGTGTTATATTTATATCAAAAGGCGCACCTGGGCGTAAGAACCTCTCTGAGTTAATCTTTTTACGGGCTGCCCGGGCGCGAGCCAATTCATTTCTTAGCGCCAGATCAAATTCTTTCCATTTCAAAAGTATATTATTTTGGGGTAAATCCAAAGCATAAGCATCGGTAGAAATAGCCTGTTTAATCAAATCCAGATCCTTCTCTGGAATAAGCTGGGCGCAGCGATCCAGAAAAACCTCCAAACTAATTGTTGGATTTACCGTAAAATGTAACATCGGCAGGCTAGAAATTAAATAAATATAGAAATTCGGCATTTATTCTGTTTTTAGTATCCGGCCTAACTCAGGCCTGATATTTGCGGTAATATATTCGGCTAAAGCGGTATCGGAAAAATCAAAATGCGATTTCCCGGCATCAAAACTAATGCGCAGCCCTGCACCAAGCTCATCGCTGGATTTAAGCATAATCTGCGACTTGGTTTCTTCAATAAGTTTTTTTAAGAAAAATTTCTCCAGATGCTTGCGGTCTTCGTGGCTGAGAGTGACAATAACCTGCAAACCTTCCTTACCCAAAGCCCCTTTAATTAATGCCAAAATGATCTTAAATAACTCTTCCGGAGTCAGGCTCTGACGGATATTCTCTGCCACTAGGCGATCAAGAACCGCGTTAATTCGGGCTCTCAATGTAATCAGAAAATCGCGGCCCGCCTGAGCAAGAGAAGTTTCCATAGAGCGTTTAGTATTATCTGCTTGCTCCTGCGCGCTACTAATAATCTTTTTTGCCTGGGCATGCGCCTGAACAATAATAAGTTGCGCCTGGGCATGCGCCTTAGCCTCTATTTCTCTCGCTTTATCCTCAGCTATTTTTATACCTTCTGTCTGAATTTTTGCAATTAAGTCCTTAATTTCTTTAGCCATGTATATCTCCCAAAAGTTCTTCTACTTGTGCCTTTGGATTATCCGCTTTCAATATAGGCCTTCCGATAACTAAAAAATCACTTCCGGCATCTACCGCTTCTTTTACCGTGGCTGTGCGCTTTTGATCATCGGTAACAGCTTTAGCCAGCCTTATTCCGGGAGTAATTATAAAAAATCCTTTTTTTATTTTCTTACGCAGGGCTGCGGCCTCGACAACAGAACAGACTATACCATCCAAACCGCTATCTATTCCTTTTTGTGCCAATTTTAAGACGTCTTTCGATTTTGCCGCGCTACTGGTTAAAACCGTTACCCCGATCAATAAAGGTTTGGGTATATTTAACGCTTGTGCTTGCGCTTTTGCCGAATCTACGGCAGCCTTGATCATTTCTTCCCCGCCGCAAATGTGCAAAGTAAGCATTTTTACTTTAAGGCCTACTGCCGCAGCCACAGCCCCGGCTACAGTGTTGGGGATATCAAAATATTTAAGATCCAGAAAAACCGTAGCGCCTTTTTCATGCAGCAAACGGATGATCTCCGGGCCATAGGCGGTAAAAAGCTGGCTTCCAACTTTAAAAGTTTTAATTTTGGGATAAAGCTTGTCTACAAAATTTTTTGCACTCTCTATAGTGTCTACATCTAAGGCGAGTATAATCTCAGGAGAGTTTAATTTTTGCATGTTTTTAATCTGCCAATTATGCCGCTTAAATTCCCAATATCATTGTCTGTCATGTACTGATTTAACCCCCCGATAATTTCAAGGCTGGCTTGAGGATTAATAAAATTTGCGGTTCCTACGCTCACAGCTGTAGCGCCGGCAATAAAAAACTCCAAAGCGCTTTCTGTATCCATTATACCACCCATGCCGATAATGGGAATTTTAATTTTATTATATACTTCCCAAACCATCTTAACCGCAACAGGCCTGATTGCCGGTCCGCTCAAACCGCCCACCCATGCGCCTAGTTTTGGAATACGCTTGTTTACGTCAATACTCATACCACCAAGCGTATTAATTAAGGCTAACGCGTCAGTTCCTGCATCTTTGGCACTTTGCGCAATTTCACAAATCGAAGTGACATTGGGGGACAGTTTAGTAATTAGGCATTTTTGCGTAATCTTACGTACTACGCTGACTAATTTAAAAGTATCGGAAGCATCCTGGGAAATAAGTTTATCTTTTTGCAGGTTAGGGCATGATATATTTAATTCAATTGCGGAAACTTCATCTATCAAATCCAGCTGCTTAACCAAAATAGCAAATTCCTCCGGGCTTTCTTCGCTAGCTATACTTACAATAATTGGAATGGCTAATTTCTTTAAAAAAGGAAGTTTTTCTTTGATAAATTTATCTATACCGGGATTCTCTAGTCCTATAGAATTAAGCATACCAGCAGGAGTTTCGCAAGTACGAGGGGCAAGATTACCCTGGCGGCCCTTAATAGTAATAGTCTTAGTAACAATTGCACCCAGTTTTTTTAAATCAATAAAATCCCTAAACTCCTCGGCGTAACCAAAAGTACCACTGGCTACCATTACCGGATTCTTCAGTTTAAGATTTCCAATACTTACGCTTAAATCTGGCTTAGCCTTCCTTACCATGCCAACTCCTCATTGGAAAAAACCGGGCCATCCTTACAAACCCTTTTATAGCCGCCTTTAGTAGCCACAACGCAACCTAAACAAGCACCGATACCGCAAGCCATATGCTCCTCCAAAGAAAGCTGTGTATGGATTTTATTTTCATTGGCAATTTCACTTACCGCTTTTAACATTGGGCCTGGACCGCAAGAAAATAATCTTACCGGCTTGGCTTGTTCTAAAATAATTTGTAATAAATCTGTAACCTTGCCTTTAAATCCCGCTGAGCCATCATCGGTAGCTAATTTTAAAATACAACCTAACCTTTTAAACTCCGGTGCGCAGAGAATTTGCCTTTTTGTTTTAGCTCCGATTAAAACCAGTGGCTTACTTACCTTTATTTTTTGAGCCAAGAAAAACAGCGGAGCAACCCCCATACCCCCAGCAACCAGGATATTTTTAATTTCAGATACTTTAGCCTGCTGCCTATAATTAAAACCATTGCCTAGCGGGCCAATAATATCCAACAACTCCCCTGGTTTTCTTGTGGATAAAATCTGGGTGCCCCTTCCAATAACTTCATAAAAAAGTTTAACTTTAACACCTTTTACTCCATGAATACTCAAAGGCCTTCTTAATAAGGGCTCGCATCCATCGCCAACCTTAATATCTACAAACTGCCCCGGTAAAGCATTTTTAGCAATTATTCCTGCCTCAAATTCCAAATGCCAGTAATTTTCTTTAAATCTTTTATTGGAAATTATTTTAGCTTTTATTTGAACTGGGTTCATTTTTTTGTTAACAGCTTAACTCTTGGAAGACGCTATTAGTGTCATTGCGAGGAGCGAAGCGACGAAGCAATCTCTTAAAAGATTGCTTCGCCCTTCGGGCTCGCAATGACACGATTATTTTTAAACACCGAACTATTACTTTTTTTGATGCATCCGTTGATTAAGTAAAATTATTAAAATTGTAAATAAAATAAATGGTATAAATAACCATGTAGACTGTGCAAGATATGCCTTTAATCCAACCTTGGAAATCCCCCTCAAGGATTCAACTAACAAAACTAATAAAAGTAACGCAAGAATCGAACCAATCTCTTTTTGAAACCAATTTATTTTTATCGGCAGGTACTCAATAATATCCAATTTAATTATGGTGGATAGGGAAGGGAAAATACGGGGGACCTTACGGCAATACTCCGGGTAGGAATCCGGAAACATCGATAAGAGTTTGTTTTCTTCTTTATAGATAAGCAGAATATAACGAATAATGAAAACTATAATAAAAATAGCTGCTGCCCACCATTTAAAAACCGCTAACACCACTCCAAGCCCGATTAAAAATATCCCTACATACATGGGGTTACGTACCACTTGATATGGCCCGCCCTGTATTAATGCCTGGCTGTCCTGAGAATTTTCTGCTTTATATCCCCGGGCGCAAACGCGAATAATCTGCCCCAGAAGAATAAGTGAAAAACCAATAATGCCTAAACCCTTTTCCCAAAAACCTACCGAATAGCTCCGAAAAAAAACATTAGGGTACAATATAACCCCGATTCCGGCGCAGACCATAATTATTCCGTTAATCTTAAGGCGCTTTTTCATTTTTGGCACTTAGGGCAAAAATAGGTTCCCCTACCCCCCTGAGAGATCCTTTTAATCAGGCTTTTACAGACAAAACAAGGCTTACCTTGCCGCCCATAAACCCGGTGGAACCTGACATAATCCCCCGGCTTACCGGAAACCCGCACATAATTATCTACCGAAGAGCCTCCATGCTTAATCGCATTAGTTAATACATCTTTAATTTCTTTATGTAAGGCTTTAATTTCGTTTTCAGTTAGGTTTTGAGCAGGCCTTTGCGGATTAATCTTTGCCCGGAATAAAATTTCCGCAGCATAGAGATTGCCAATCCCGGAAATAAATGATTGGTCCATAAGCAAAGGCTTGATTTTAGTTTTTCTCTTAGAGAGCATAACCTTAAAATCGGTTAAAGTCAAACCAAATGGTTCCGGGCCAAGATTCTGAATAAATTTTAACTTTTTCCAATCCTCTACCAAGCGCAGTTCGCCAAATAAGCGCTGGTCATTAAAATCTAGAATAGAACCATCGGTAAAATGAATTGCTACCCGGCTTTCCTTTGCCCCTCCGGGATAAACCAGTTGCCCTGTCATTTTTAAGTGAACAGTCAAAAATTTACCATTGGATAATTCAAAAATTAAAAGCTTGGCTTGGCGTAAAATACCCTTTACGGTTTGTCCCTCTAAGGATTTAATAAACACTGCCGGCGTTGGCTGGCGGATAACCTTTGGGTTATGCACGCTGACCTTGGTAATCTTCTTGCCTAAAATTACCTGTTTAAGGTCATTCTTAATTGTCTCAACTTCTGGTAGTTCTGGCATAATATCGCTAGCTCCATCATTCTGAGGAGTGCGCCACAGGCAGACTCAAGATGACTGTTTTGTTTTATAATACTCCTGTAAACATTTGACTTTAAGTTTTTTCTTCATCAATACCTCTATTCCGTTTACCGTAGCTTGGGCGCCAAAAATAGTCGTACTATAAGGTATACCATGCAAAATAACCTGTGAGCGAATTTTTACCTCATCCAGCCGCGGAATCCTCCCTGATGGAGTATTAATCACCAGCTGGATCTTACCTTCTTTCATTAAATCCAGCACATTAGGCCTACCCTCTGAAATCTTTGGTAAAACTTTGGCCGCAATATTACTTTTAGCCAATGCCTGAGCTGTTCCACTGGAAGCGTATATTTTGAAACCTAAATCTTTTAGTTTCTTGGCAATTAAAATAATATTTCTTTTATCGCGGTCGTTGACAGAAATAAAAACATTTCCTTTCTTGGGCAATTTCTGCCCTGCAGCAAGCTGGCTCTTGATATATGCCTGCCCAAAATCTGCGTCGATACCCATTACCTCGCCAGTAGATTTCATCTCCGGCCCAAGGATTATATCTACCCCCGGGAAACGATTAAAAGGAAATACCGATTCTTTAATAGCCACGTGCCCAGGTATAATTTCTTTAGTAAAACCCAACTTCTTTAATTTCTTCCCTAACATAACCTTGGTTGCTAATTTTGCCAGCGGTACTCCGATTACTTTAGAAACAAACGGCACGGTGCGCGAAGCGCGGGGATTAACCTCTAATATATAAACTTTACTATCCTTGACCGCATACTGCACATTCATTAAGCCCACCACATTTAATTCTTTGGCCATATGAATTGTCGCCTGACGAATTTCTGTTAATATCTGGGCGGATAAAGTATATGTTGGCAGAGACATCGCTGCATCACCAGAATGCACCCCCGCCTGCTCGATATGTTCCATAATCCCGCCGATTATAAAATCTTCCCCGTCTCCGATCAAATCAACATCAACTTCTATGGCATCCTCCAGGAATTTATCCACTAGAATAGGATGCTCTCCTGAAACCGCTGAAGCTTCCTTGATAAACTTTTCTAAAACCTGCTCATCGTAGGCAATCTCCATGGCTCTGCCGCCTAATACATATGAGGGCCGTACCAATACCGGGTACCCTATTCTATTAGCCACCTCTTTTGCCTGTGCAAATGTAAATGCGGTTCCATTAACCGGCTGCAGGAGCCCAAGTTTATTCAGCATTTGTTTAAAACGTTTACGGTCTTCAGCAATATCAATACTATCAGCGCTTGTTCCTAAAAGATTAATCCCGGCTTTAAGCAGAGGCACAGCTAAATTAAGCGGAGTCTGACCCCCAAATTGTACAATTACACCCAATGGCTTCTCTCTATCAATAATATTCATAATATCTTCAAAGGTAAGCGGCTCAAAATAAAGCCGGTCAGAAGTATCATAATCAGTTGAAACCGTCTCAGGGTTACAGTTAACCATAATACTTTCTACGCCTTCTTCTCTTAAAGCATACGCCGCATGGCAACAGCAATAGTCAAACTCGATTCCTTGGCCTATACGATTGGGACCTCCTCCTAAAATTACCACCTTTTTTTTCATTTTGTCTCCACTTTACTCAATATTTTGCCTAAATTATGGTTAATTTACTCCACTTACGTAATTGTGAGCTATCTCAAAACTAACTTATCCACAACTGTAGGAGATACTTAAGCCTCCCCTACATTGTTAATAACCTTTCTTTTTTGCCCCTGACAGGAATCGAACCTGTACCACCAGCTTCGGAGGCTGATGCGCTATCCGTTGCGCTACAGGGGCTAGAATAAACTTAACTGCTGCTCGGTTTTTTCTTGCTGCTCATTATCATCAAATATCGAAATTATCCCGTATTCACCATCAAAACCAGCCTTAATATTCACCTTGCCTGCGCGTACACGTAAAACTCCCTCCACAACTTTAGGAGGCAAACTTTTAAGCAGCTCTTCTTTTGATGCTTTAAGTAAAATATTAAACTCCGTACTGAACTTGGGTAAATAAGCAAGATAATCTCTTTCAACATTTACAGAAGCCTTTCCTACGCCTTTGGCTTCCGCAATTATCTCAGCAAACGGAATTAAGTTCTTAAATGGAATTGCGTTATCCGGTTTAAAGCCCTCTGGGCGGTCAGCTAACTTTTCCACCCGATTAACTACCCCAACGGTAACAGGTTTACCGCACTTAGGGCATTTACCATTGTGATCTTTTGTCTCTTGCGGCGACCAACGGATACCGCAAAGCCTGTGGCCGTCAAAATGATATTTACCTTCCTCAGGGAAAAATTCAATCGTATATAAAAATTTTTGCTTATCTTTATTTTTTAAAACTTCACGGATTATTTTATAATCCAACACGCAATTAAAAACATTTGCCTCTCTGCCAATCTTCGATGGAGAATGCGAATCGCTATTAGAAATTAATGTAAATCTATCCAGCGCGCTTAAACGCCAATTCATCGCCGGATCACTGCTTAATCCAGTCTCAAGCGCAAATATCTTGGGTGTCTGTTCCTCAAAGCAATCTTCGATTTTATCAAATCCGGACATTGAGCCAAACACGGAGAACCATGGCGTCCAGATATGGCCGGGCACAACCATACAATTTTCATCAATATCAAAAACAATCCTGGCAATTTCTGCAGCAGATAAACCAACAATCGGCCGGCCGTCGCTGGAAAGATTCGCGCCGCGGCGAAAAAGTGCGTTGTTAATTTTATCTACAACAGCAAAAGAAGGGGCAAAAATAAGGTTATGTACCCGGTACCCCTTACCACCCTTAGAGTAAATACTACTGATCTCCGCAGTAAGCATAAAATATATACCAGCATATTTATATAAGCCATTGCCACAATCTTCTAATGAATGTTTTAGTTCCTCCAGCCACAGGTGATGGGTAAAATCACCCGTGCCCATTAAGGTTATCCCTTTTAGCTTGGCCCATTCAGCCAAATGCTTGATATCCATATCGCGGCTGGTAGCCCGGGAATATTTAGAGTGGATATGAAAATCAGCGATAAATTCCATCTTTACCTCTTATATACTATTTTACCATTACAGATTGTGTAATCGACTATACCTTTGAGTGTTTTACCAAGAAAAGCGCAGTTTTTGGATTTAGAGATCAGGCTTTGCTTATCCACTACCCATAATTGCTGGTCAGAAATTATAATTACATCCGCAGGCGCATTCTTTGTTAGCCTACCTGCATCTATTCCGAGTATCTTAGCGGGATTTAAACAAAATTTCTCTATTAATTCCGGCCAAGTTAAAATCTTCTTAAGCAATAATTCGGTTATGCTCACAGAAAGCTCGGTTTCCAATCCTACTACCCCAAACTCTGCGCGCTCAAACTCAATATCTTTTTCATTTTCCGTATGCGGGGCGTGATCCGAGGCAATCACATCGATTGTACCGTCTTTTAATCCCTGCTTTATCGCCAAAAGGTCTTCTTTGCTTCTTAATGGTGGATTCATCTTCATATTTGTATCATATCCTAAAAGCGCCTCTTCGGTCAGGGCAAAATAATGTGGCGCAGTTTCGCAGGTCACTAAAACACCTTCTTTCTTAGCCTGAGCAATGATCTCTACAGATTCACGGCAACTAACATGGGCAATATGAATTGAGGCGCCGGTTTTCTTTGCTAAATCGGTATCTCTCCTGACTCTTTTATACTCCGATTCATTGGAGATACCACGCAACCCTAAACGTGTAGAATTAAAGCCTAAATTGATAAGCCCTTTTTGCGCAAGCTCTTTATCTTCCGAGTGACAAATAGTTAGGAGGCCTAATCCTTTTGCTTTTTTTAATGCCTCACACATTAATTCATCACTATCCACAGAAGATCCATCATCGGATATGGCGTAAACACCGGATTTTTTTAACGAAGCAATATCGCTTAGCTCTTTGCCAAAGCGTCCTTTAGTAATCGTTCCGCAAATAAGCGCGTTAACTTTTGTACTTTGCTTAATGATTCTCTGTAATAACTCTACGCTTTCTGCGCAGTCCATCGCTGGCTGAGTATTAGGCATAGCCAAAACTGTAGTTACTCCGCCTTTGGCAGCAGCAGCTGTAGCAGTAGCTACTGTTTCTTTGTCTTCTCTGCCTGGCTGGCGTAAATGTACATGTATATCAATAAGCCCAGGAGCAACAATTTTATTATCAGCATCAATTATAGTTTCGGGCTTAGCTTGGATATTCCTAGCAACTTTGAATATTTTATTACCCTCAATCAAAACATCCAGTATCGCATCAATTTTGTTTTCTGGATCAATTACTCTGCCACCTTTTATCAATATGCTCATTTTTTTGCTTCTTTAGCTTGACTAACTAAAAATAAAACCGCCATTCTCACGGCGATACCATTAGTCACCTGCTCCAAAATTACAGAATTTTTCCCATCTGCCACCCCGCTAGACATCTCAATCCCGCGGTTAATCGGCCCCGGGTGCATCACCACGATATCTTTTTTAGCTTTAGCTAATCTTTCTTCGGTAATGCCAAATTTTTTAAAATAATCCAGCTGTTCTGGGAATGCTGCGCCACTATCGCGCTCAAACTGCATTCTTAAAACATTTACTGCATCGGATTTCTTTAATACTTCGTCGATATTGCTGGATATCTTTGCTCCGGTTAATTCAATTCCTGGCGGAATAAGCATTTCTGGAGCACATAACGTTACAGAAGCCCCTAATTTAGTCAACCCCCAAATATTGGAACGGGCAACCCGGGAATGGGCAATATCTCCGACGATAGCAACATTTAAACCTTTAATTTTTCCCAATTTTTCTTTTAATGTAAAGATATCAAGCAGCGCCTGAGTAGGATGTTCATGCCAGCCATCTCCGGCATTTACCACGCTGATATCTAAAGCGCGAGCAAGCATGTTCGCTGCCCCCGAACAATTATGCCGCATAATAATTATATCTGCCTTAAGCGCCTGAATGTTTTTACCAGTATCAATTAATGTTTCTCCTTTGCGTACACTAGAAGTCTCTGTGGCAATATTAATTACATCAGCAGAAAGCCGTTTGGCAGCTACTTCAAAAGATACACGTGTGCGCGTAGATGGCTCATAAAAAAGATTCACTGTGGTTTTACCGCGTAAGGCTGGAACTTTTTTAATTTCTCTTGTAGAAACTTCTTTAAATGACTCGGCGGTATCTAAAATAATTTCAATCTCTTCGTAAGTTAAATACTCCAGGCCCAAAAGGTCCTTTTTAGTCCAAACCATTATTCCTTCTCCGCAATTAACACTTCATCACTGCCATCAGGCTCTTGCAAATGTACTTCCACAGATTCTTTACTAGAAGTGGGGATATTCTTACCTACAAAATCCGCCCGTATTGGCAACTCGCGATGCCCCCGGTCCACTAAAACCGCCAGCTGTATGGATTTGGGCCGGCCAAAATCAATCAATGCGTCTAATGCCGCCCTGATTGTACGGCCGGTATAAAGCACATCATCAACCAATACCAATTTTTTTTCATTAATATCGAAATCTACCTCTGTTTTACGCACTAGCGGCTGGCCGCTAGCCAAAGCCAGATCATCACGGTAAAGGGTGATATCTAAAGCTCCACATGGAATATCAGCCCCTTCAATTTTCTTAATGCATTCGGCAATACGTTCTGCGATATAAACCCCCCGATTCCTGATACCTACGATGCATAAATCTGCTGTCCCTTTGTTCTTCTCAATAATCTCATGGGCAATACGCATGATCGCACGAGAAATTCCGTCCTGATCCAGAATTTTAGCTTTTTCTTTCATTTAAAATAAAGGGGACGGTTCTCTTTTTTAAGAGAACCGTCCCCCGGCATAAAATACCCCTGGCTTTGTTAGCCAAGGGTTCATATTTTTTGATCAGATTAGTATTCATCTTATCTACCTTGCCAGCTTCGCAGAGCCGGGCTTAAAGGTCCATTTATTGGTTTAAGTATACCATCAACTTCCTCTTTGTCAAGGTTAAATTACGATTGCAAACTCACCACGCGGCTTGTTTACCTTCAGTTTTTCTTGAATATTTTTAGGGCTATCACGCAGGATTTCTTCAAACTTTTTGGTTAATTCCCGGGCAACCGTGATTTCCCGGTCACCAAACACCAAACTGACATCCTCCAAACTAGCCAGAATTCTATGGCAGGACTCATAAAAAACCAGGGTACAGCCTAGTTTTTTGAGTTTCTCCAGTTGATTTTTACGCGCACCGGTACGATTAGGGAGAAATCCGGCAAAATAAAATTCATGCGCCGGTTTTCCTGAAAGCACCAGCGCATTGACAAAAGCTGCCGCGCCGGGGATAAAAGTCATCTCCAGATTATTCTGTATTGCCAGGTTAATTAGATTATACCCGGGATCGAGAATCCCCGGAGAACCAGCATCAGAAACCAAAGCAATATTCTTGCCTTCTTTTAATAAACCAATTAAATACTCGCCTTTAGTAAATCGATTGTGCTGGAAAAAACTTGTGGTAGGACAAGTAATCCCGTAATGGATAAGCAAGATTTTGGTATGCCGCGTGTCCTCGCAGGCAATTAAATCTACGCTTTTTAAAACTTCCAGCGCCCTAAAGGTTAGGTCTTGTAAATTACCGATTGGAGTAGCAATAATGTATAGCATATTAGGCCCCAGATACTAACTCTAAACAAAAGGTATAAGTTGTAAGCTTACGGCTTAAAACTTACCGCTTATGGCTCATTCTACAGTTACCGATTTGGCTAAATTGCGCGGCTGATCCACATCACAACCACGCTTAACAGCAATATGGTATGCTAATAATTGCAGTGGTAAAACTACCAAAAGGGGAGAGAACATTTCTTCTATTTTTGGGATATAAATTATTTCACGGGTTAATTCTTGAATTTCTCGGTCCCCCTCAGTGGCAATAGCAATGATTTTCCCTTTGCGCGAGCGGATCTCCTGAATATTGGAAATCATTTTTTCATAAACTTTAGAGGAAGGCGCAATACAAACCACCGCCCGATACTCATCAATCAATGCTATCGGCCCATGCTTCATTTCTCCGGCAGCATACCCCTCAGCCGGAATATAAGAAATTTCTTTTAGTTTCAATGCTCCTTCTAAGGCCGTGGGGTAATTTACATTCCTGCCTAAATATAAAAATGACCCTAGGTGCGAATGTTTACGCGCAAGCCTGGAGATATTCTTTTGCCATTTCAAAATCTCAATCTGGTGCTTGGGGACTTTTTTTAATTCATCCAATAATTTTTTTATTCTTGCAGCAGGTAAAACTCCGCTTATTTGGGCTAGATAAAAAGAAAATAAATACAAAGCGGCTAACTGGGCGGTATAAGCCTTAGTCGAGGCAACTCCGATCTCAGGCCCCGCATGGGTATAAATTATACCGTCGGATTCCCGGGTTAATGTCGAGCCTAAAACATTGCATATGGAAATTACTTTTGAACCGCGACGCTTGGCTTCTCGGACACCTGCTAAGGTGTCGGCTGTTTCCCCTGATTGGCTAATAGCAATAACCAGGGTTTCCGGGCCAATCAAAAGATCCCGGTACCTGAATTCACTTGAAACATCAATCTGGGTAGGGATTGCGCAAACTGATTCCAACGCATATTTGGCGACCATGCCGGCATGATAGGCAGTCCCACAGGCAACGATAAATATTTCTTTTATTTCCTTAAGCTGAGCCTGCGTAATATTTAGCTCTTGAAAAAATATCGCACCGGTTTCTTTATTAATACGAGAATTAATCAGGTTTTCTAAAATTTTTGGCTGTTCGTTAATTTCCTTGAGCATAAAATGATCGAACCCGTTTTTTTCTGCCTGGTCTATATCCCAATTAATATGTGTAATATTCTTAAAAACGGTTTTTCCCTCAAGGGTGCTTACTTTAAAATTATCTTTGCCTAAAACCACCACTTCATTTTCATCAAGAAAAATAACTTCTTTGGTAAAACCCAACACTGCCGGAACATCCGAGGCAAGAAAGTTTTCTCCTTTCCCTACACCTACAATCAAAGGGCTGCCAAAACGGGCACCAATTAATTTATTTGGTTCTCTTGCCGAAATTACGCCAATAGCAAATGAACCTATCAATAATTTAAGGGATTTACATACTGCTTCTTCAAGGGGGAGATCTTTATAAAATTTTTCGATTAGGTGCACAATTACTTCAGTATCTGTCTGGCTACTAAAAATATGCCCTTCTTTAATTAACTGAAGCTTGAGAGCCTCATAATTTTCAATGATTCCATTATGTACGACAGCAATCTGTCCGGAACAATCATGATGAGGATGAGCATTGGCCTGCGTGGGAGCTCCATGTGTTGCCCAGCGAGTATGCGCAATTCCTACTACACCGCCAAGAGGTTTATTCTTAACTAATTTTTCTAAAGCATTGATTTTTCCGGGAGATTTTCTTATACCTATGCTATCTTTTTTAGGAAGGATTATTGCTATGCCGCTAGAATCATAACCACGATATTCCAGGCGCCTTAAACCGGATAATAAAATAGGCTGTGCCTCTTTTTCACCAATATATCCGACTATTCCGCACATTAAGTACCTACAATTTTATTGACCCCAACGGGATTTGGACCCGTGTCGAGAGCTTGAAAAGCTCTTGTCCTGGACCAGGCTAGACGATGGGGTCGAATTTTATGCTTCCTCTTCCGCAATCACCGGAGCAACGCAGGAAACTCGATCTTTATCTTGCAACTTAATTAAGCGCACGCCTTGCGAGGAACGGCCGGTCGAGCGAATGTCTTTTATCGCACAGCGCAGAAATATTCCGTTCTGCGTAATGACCATCAGTTCATCTCTGTCATTTACAGTCTTTAAATTTACTGCTTGACCGTTTTTATCTGTAACTTTAATATTAATTACACCTTTGCCGCCGCGGCTAGTCAATCTATATTCATCAATGGTAG
Source organism: Candidatus Omnitrophota bacterium (assembly GCA_028712255.1). Classification (NCBI taxonomy): domain Bacteria; kingdom Pseudomonadati; phylum Candidatus Omnitrophota; species Candidatus Omnitrophota bacterium. The sequence continues at coordinate 75,560 of JAQTQJ010000003.1, read as the reverse complement.
TACGCTTTGCAAAACCTAATTCCGTAACTGTTAATATTGTTGATGCCTTTTGAGGAACGACCATATCGATAACTTCATCTTTTTTAGCCAGAGATATCGCACGCACGCCATGAGCACCCCTACCCATTTCACGCACTTTGTCTTCTGAGAATCTTATTGCCTTACCCTGTTGAGTCCCGATAAGCAGTTCCTGTTTTCCATCAGTCATCTCTACGCCAATCAATATATCATCTTTATCCAAAGTGATCCCGATAATCCCGCCTTTACGCGGATTGCCGTATGCCTCAAGCCTTGTTTTCTTAATTTGGCCCATCTTAGTAACCATAACCAAATACTTATCCGCAGAAAATTCTTTTACAGGAATAGTTGAGCTAACCTTGGCTGACTGCTCCATCTGTACAAGATTAACAATAGCTTTACCTTTGGATATACGGCTGGCCTGAGGAATTTCATAAACCTTTAACCAATGCACCTGCCCTTTATCAGTAAAAATAAGCAGGTAATCTTTAGTTGAAGCGACAAAAAGATGCTCGCTGAAATCCTCTTCTTTTAATTCTGCCCCTGTGGACCCTGTGCCTCCGCGTTTTTGTTTGCGGTAAGCGCTTACCGGCAGCCGTTTTATATAGCCACCATGGCTAATCGTTACCACTACATCCTCTTCGGCAATTAAATCCTCAACCTCCAGCTCCTCTGCTTCTCCTACAATATCGGTGCGGCGGCTATCGCCATATTTTTTCTTTAGTTCCTCTAACTCTTCTTTAATAATAGCTTCAATTTTTTTAAGTGAACCCAGAATTGCCCGGCATTCTTCAATCTTCTTCAAAAGTTCCGCATACTCTGCGTCAATTTTGTCACGCTCAAGAGCAGTTAAGCGTTGTAATTGCATCTCCAGGATCGCCTGAGACTGAATTTCTGAAAGTTCAAACTCCTTCATTAAATTTAATTTGGCCGCCTCTACGCTCTTAGAGGTCTTAATAACTTTAATAATCCGGTCAATAAATTTGAGCGCGATTTTTAAGCCTTCCAAAATATGCGCGCGTTTTAAAGCTTTATCCAGCTCAAATTGCGTACGCCTACGGATAACTACCTTGCGATGCTCAATATAACAATCCAATACCTGGCGTAGATTTAAAACTTTAGGCCGGTTATCCACCAACGCCAACATAATAATGCCAAAGGTGTTTTCCAGCTGAGTATGTTTAAAAAGCTGGTTTAAAACAATCTGAGACTCAATATCGCGTTTGAGCTCCACGACAATGCGCATGCCTTCTTTGTCTGACTCGTCGCGGATATCTGAAATGCCTTCGATTTTTTTATCATCAACTAAACCAGCAATTGACTCAATGAGGGCAGACTTTTGTACCTGATACGGAATTTCGGTAAAAATAATCAGATCTTTGCCATTTTTCTGATGCTCGACAGTCGCCCGAGCGCGTACAAGAAGCTTACCTCGCCCGGTAGTATAGGCATCTTTAATCCCTCCCTTACCACAAATTAAGCCCCCAGTAGGAAAATCCGGCCCTTTAATATAACGCATTAAATCTCTCATTTCTGCTTCAGGATGATCCAGGATATAAATAATCGCCTCGCAAACTTCAGTTAAATTATGAGGTGGAATATTAGTAGCCATGCCTACGGCAATACCGCTTGAACCATTCACCAAAAGGTTGGGCAAGGTTGCCGGTAATAACAGGGGTTCTTTTAAAGATGAATCAAAATTTGGCCCAAAATTTACCGTTTCCTTTTCAATATCGCTTAACATCTCATCAGCAACTGCATCCAAGCGGGCTTCCGTATAACGCATAGCTGCTGCAGCATCACCATCGACCGAGCCAAAGTTGCCTTGGCCGTCGACCAAAGGATATCGTAAAGAAAAATCCTGAGCCATTCTTACCAACGTATCATAAATAGCAACATCGCCATGCGGATGGTATTTACCCATGGTTTCGCCGACGATACGAGCGCATTTTTTATATGGTTTGGAGTGCTCAAGATTGAGTTCGCGCATCGCATAAAGGATCCTGCGATGCACGGGCTTTAAGCCATCGCGCACATCAGGTAAAGCGCGGCCGACAATAACGCTCATGGCGTAATTTAGATAAGAATCTTTAACCTCATCTTCAATGTAAACCTGAATTATTTTATCGTTGCGTGTATACATGAATCCTCTGATACTTCTCTCAATTTTCTATATAATACTACTATCATCGTTGTAAAAAACGGAACCAATACAGCATTAATAAGCACCATGTATATTACCGATCCCAACTGCGCTCGGTTAAGATCCGAACCTGTGGACGATAATGCCCCGGCAATAACTATAGGAACCAAACAAGCTATGCCCACTACCATAATTAATCCATAAACTCCTACTACGGGATTAATATGTTCTTTAACAAGGCAGAAACTGCGTTTTAAAGCCGAAACGGGCCCACTGTTTTCAAAAACGCACACCAATACAGATATAGACCAACGCAGTAAAAAGAAAACTAAAGAAGAAACAGCTACAATTACTAAAACAGAACAAATCAGCGCCGCCAACATTTTGTTAATCTCTGACAAAAATACCAAAGCTACCACCACAGATACTCCGGCCACTATTATAATGACCATAATGAATAACGTAACACTTAAAATGAGTGCTAAATATTTTACTAAAAACAGCCTGGATTGGCTTATGCTCTGGCCAATTGTATAATCCTCAGTACTGACCGCCTTGTTCGCGCCCAGCAATAAAGCAACATGCCCCCAACTGCTGATTACAATCAAAAATAAAAACCAAAGCAAGGCTGCCAAACTCGGCTTTTGATCCGCAAACTGCCTTACCGCAGGGAACAAAGAAATAATAGTAACCGGTAAATTGAAAATCAAGTAAATTGCGCTCAACTTACCAACATTTTTCCAGCAAACGCGCCAAGCCTGTTTAAAAATGGAAACAGGAGAAATAGCGTTGTTTTTCTCTTGAACCGGTATAATTATTTCCATAGTTAAATATCCAAATTCTTTACCTGATGGGCATGGTTTTCAATAAATTCACGCCGAGGCTCAACCTGATCCCCCATTAACACGGTAAACATTTTATCCGCCTCAACTGCATCCTCTAAAGTTACCTGTAGAATAGTCCTTTTCTCAGGATCCATCGTTGTATCCCAGAGTTGCTGCGGATTCATTTCTCCTAAACCTTTATATCTTTGAATATGCATACCTTTGGATGCGACTTCTTTAATATAAACAAGCGCGTCTTTTAAACTAAAGGCCTCTTTTACATCACCATCATTCTCAATGCGATAAATTGCTTTAATTTTTTTCTCCCCCTCTTTCACGGTGCCGGGCTTGGGGATTATAATACTGCTAAAATACGTTTCAAATTCTATTCCTAATTTTTCTATTTTCAAAACGAATTCGTCAATTTCCTGTGCCTCAAAGAGATGCAGAACATCCTGTTCAATCTCTTTACCCTCTTTTTCTGTAAGCGCGGCCAACTCTTTATCAGAATAAACAAATTGGTCTTTTCCATCCACTTTTACCCTATAAATAGGCATTTTTTTGGTCTTTGGATGCCTAAAACTCAGGTATTCTGCAAAGTTTACTCCCTTTTTATCTAAATACCTGCCTAGCTTGTCCAGTTCAACCAAAAGCTTTAAAAGCTCCTTAAATTGATTATCAGTAAAAGTTTGCTTATCTTTTACCCGGATCAATTTATGCCCTTCACGCCCTAAATCTAAAAGCATATCATCCATCTGCTGTTCGGTTTGAATATACTCCTCGCGTTGGCCTCTTTTAATTTTATACAAAGGCGGCTGAGTAATATAAACGTGGCCTTCCTCAACCAATTTCGGCAATTGGCGATACAATAAAGTCAAAAGCAATGTACGGATATGCGAACCGTCGATATCCGCATCTGCCATAAGCATTAACTTGTGATACCTCAATTTGGACAGGTCAAATTCTTCGCCAATACCCGTACCTAAAGCGGTGATAATCGTGCGAATCTCTTCGTTGGATAAAATTTTATCTAAGCGGGATTTTTCAACATTTAAAATTTTTCCTTTGATCGGCAGAATAGCCTGAAACCTTCTATCTCGGCCTTGTTTGGCGCTATTATGCACGAACACGCCACTAGCCAAAGCAAAATTATGCGTATTCGGAACCTCTATATCATAAACATCAAATTTTTCCGTAAGCTTTTCAATGCGTTTTATTTTATGATTGTAGTTTTTCACCGCTTCTAACAAATTATTTTCATTATTAGCAAAAAACCTGTTTAAAAGAGTGCTAAATTTTACTACATTATTATCACGGATAGGCAGAATGCTTCGTTCATCATTATAGAGGGAAAGGCTGTCATGGCTCTCGTATACCATCCTGGCAAAAGCTAAACTATGATCTAAATAAGTCTGGTTATAAGCGGCTGTTCTCTTTGTTCTAAATTCTGGCGTCCGCTGCTCCTGAGTCTTATGCTTTCTCCATGCCAAGAGCTTAGTATCAGACCATTCTGTTTTGGCTTTTTTAAATAAATATTCTCTGGCTTCGGGATGGATGCTAAAATATTTTTTTACCCTACTGGCTTGTTTTAATCTATTCTCTTCTTTAGACCAATAATTCTTTTGGTTAGAGTCTAAAATTTGATTATTTTTCTTTTGATAATCAGGGTGGCTATAATAGAATTCTAAACACTTCTGCATCATATAGTTTTTATATTCATCATTTTCCCATTGTTTTTTTGCTCTTTGACTCAACATCTGTTTCATTTTCGGCGTACTCATAATTTTTCTAACTTTTTCTCGATGCGCTTTCGTCTGATGTGCCTTTTTGGATTTTTCTTTTACCTCTTTGCTATGCAGCGTCTTTTCAAGAACAGTTGTATGATATAAAAAATGTTTTTCTTTATTCATACGCACTAAATTATCCGGATTATTATTTAATTTGTTAAAATCTTTATGATGGACTGTATTCCCATGTTCTTTTAAATAAACACTTCTATTTAAATTATATCTATCAGATAATAAGTGGGTAAAAATCCACTTATTCGACTTTAAATCAAACACCATTTCATATCCTTCAATTATAATGCGGTGGCCAATTTTTGAATATTTGCGATACAGCGGCATTAAAGAATCCTGCGGAATTAAATCTTTTGCCATTTTATAACTACCATCCCTTAGCATAAACTTATGATCAGGAGTACAAATAATTTCTTCATTATTATCAAGAATGACTTTAATAACCTCGGCTGATTTTTTGGTTATTCTTGGGTTTTTTATTTCTCCAATACTAACTTCGCCTTCTCTATTAATGGTATAACAATAATGTTGTTTACCGGATTTTTCTTCGGTTAATAATTCTTTCAAGGCAACATTACGTCCGTCGGTTAAAGCAACTTTTGTATCTCCAAAAAAACATCCTCCGGCGCTGTCGCCTTCCACAATATACAGCTCACATAATGCCGCATCGCGTTCAGAACAATCCGCTAGTTTTCCGGGAAGGCCAGCTCCTTCTAAGGCTCCTTTTCTCCGGGTCAATTCACGCGCTTTGCGCGCAGCCTCCCTGGCTCGCGAAGCTACAATTACTTTATCGATAATTTTGTTGGCAACCGAAGGATTCTCCTCAAAATAGCCAGAAAGTGCCTCAAAGCTACTAGAAGCAACTAACCCCTCAACCTCAGAGTTCCCTAACTTAGTTTTAGTTTGGCCTTCAAACTGAGGGCTAGGAACCTTAACACTAATAACTGCGGTTAAACCTTCGCGCACATCATCGCCGGTAATCGCAATATTATCTTTAAGTAAATTCTTGGCTTTGGCATATTGATTAATACCGCGGGTTAAAGCGGATTTAAAGCCCGATAAGTGTGTCCCGCCTTCAACAGTATTAATATTATTAGCAAAGGAAAACATAGTTTCAGCATAGCCATCATTATATTGCAGGGCTACTTCGACATTCACATCATCCTGAAGCTTTTCAAAATAAACTACTTTGTTATGCAGGGGATTTTTATTCTTGTTCAGGTATTCAACGAACGAAACAATGCCTCCGGAAAATTCAAAAACAGCCTCTTTATCCGAACGCTCATCATTTAATTTTATTTTCAATCCCCTGTTTAAAAAAGCCAGCTCTCTTAGGCGCTGGGAAAGGATATCATAGGAATATTCTGTTTTGGGAAAAATTGTTTTATCCGGCTTAAAGGTAATTTTAGTACCAGTAGAAGTGCTTTTGCCAATAACCGTAAGCTTAGAAACCGTTTTACCGCGCTCATATCTTTGATGATAAATTTTCCCATCCCGTTTTACCTCTACCTCCAACCAATCTGAAAGCGCATTAACACAACTTACCCCTACCCCGTGCAAACCACCGGAAACTTTGTAAGAACGGTGGTCGAATTTCCCTCCGGCATGCAAAGTGGTCAAAGCAACCTCAACCGCAGGCTTATGTTCAGTTTTATGCATATCCACCGGAATACCGCGGCCATTATCAATAACTGTTATACTATTATCCGGTTGTATGGCTACGGAAATCAAATCGCAAAATCCGCCCAGGCTTTCATCAACGCTATTATCAACAACTTCAAAAACTAAATGGTGTAAACCACGCGTTGAAGTATCTCCAATATACATTGCCGGGCGGCGCCTGACCGCTTCAATGCCTTCTAAAACCTGAATACTGGTGGCGTCGTAGGCCTTTGTTTTATCATCGGGCTTAGGATTATTTTTTGTTTCTTCTTTGGTTTTTTTCACTTAAACTTCTCCGATACGGAAAATTATATTTTTGATTCCGGAATTTTCTTTTTTTAACCCTTCTAGTAATTCTTCTTTTTTTAAGCTTAAAATATACAGCCAAGCAGAAGAATCAACACTTAAACCAAGCATTCCCTTATTGAAATATTTAACTTTTATATGCTGCAACTCTTTCTTTGTCAAGGCTTTTTTTAACCATTCTTGAGGATCTCCGACTGAGGAATTGTTTTTTTTAACACCAAGCCCGCGCATAACCTCATCTAGGGTTTTTTTTAAAAGCTCCATATTTCTAATTAAGCCGCATAGGTAAAACTATATAAATATAGCCACTAATACGAATAACTCCTGGTTTTTCACCATCGGTTAACTCTAAATTAACAACATCTTCATCTAAACTCTTTAAAACATCCATTAAATAAACCGGGTTAAAACCAATCACCAACTCTTTTCCTTGATACTCTACTACCAACTCTTCATGAAACTCGCCAACATCAGGAGTAGACTTAGAAATAACCAGCTTGTTCTTAAAAACCTCTAGCTTTACCGCCTGGTAATCCGGCGTAGCCAAAAGTGCGGCTCGCTTTACCGCTAACAAAAACTGACTGCGCTCTATTTTTATTTTATTTTCGGATGCTACGGGAATAACCTGTTTATAATCCGGAAATTCTCCCTCAATAAGCCGCGATACAACCGCAACAGAGCCCAAATCAAAAAGCGCTTGATTACTACTAATCACTAATGATAGATCTCCAATATCTTTAAGATTACGATTTAATTCCTGGATTGTTTTAATAGGAATAATTATACTAACTTCGATATCTACTTCCACTCCAACCAATTTTCTCTCGGCAATCGCCAACCTTTTACCATCAGTAGCTACCAAAACCAATACTCCTTTATTAATTTTAAATAAAATACCATTTAAAACATAACGCGTTTCATCTAATGACGAAGCAAAAGAGGTTAATGACAACATTTGTCTTAGAGCACCCTGCTCAATCTTAATCACTTTTTTATCTTTAAATTCAGGAAGTTTTGGAAATTCCTCTTTAGCCAACCCCATAATTTTAAACTGACACATATCTGAATCAATAATCACCTGGTTGTTTTTTTTAGTAGTAATATTAACTACATCCAAAGGGAATTCTTTAATTATATCACTAAACCTCTTGGCTGGAATAGTGATCGCACCTTGTTCCAGGATTTCCCCAGGAATTGCACAGGTTATTCCTATATCTAAATCTGTTGCTGTTAGGCGCAAAAGTGCCCCTTGAGTCTCAATTAAAATATTAGAAAGGATAGGTAAAGCTGATTTTGAAGTAATTATGTTTTGTACAGCTTGAATTGCACTAATTAAATGATTTTTTTCTACTCGAAGTTTCATTTTTCAATCTCCTTCTATTTATATATATTTCAATACTTAAAACAGTAATAGTCGTAATATAACCTACTTTTTGTTAACAAGCACATAACTCTTTGTTTGAGGCATATTTAGGAGAAATAATGTATTCTAATAACTTGGGCATTACTGTTTAACAACTTGAATAACTTTTTCAACCCTTCCTTTTAGCTCCGGGTTTTGGATAATCTCTTCCTTGATTTTATTGTAAGAGTGTAAAACTGTAGTGTGATCTTTGCCACCAAAAAGTTCTCCGATTTCCGGGAGAGATAAATCCGTTAATTCCCTACTTAAATACATAGCAATTTGTCGTGGAAGCACAACTTGTTTGTTGCGTCTTTTTGTTTTAAGGTCCTGTAAAGAAACTCCGAATTCCTCGACTACGCAGCGTTGGATAAAATCTACAGTAATTAATTTTGTAGGTTCTTTGAGCAGGTCTTTCAGTACCTCTTTAGTTAATTGTAAGGTAACCGGAGCTTCCTCTAGCAAAGAATAGGCAATCGTTCTGATTAAGGCGCCTTCTAGTTCGCGAATATTGGTTTTAATTAATTGAGCGATAAAAAATATTACATCATCGGGAACCGTGACGGGTTCACGTTCAATTTTCTTCTTTAGGATTGCCACGCGTGTTTCTAGATCTGGGGGCTGGACATCTGTAGCCAGGCCCCACCCAAACCGTGAAATCAGCCGTTCCTGTAGGTTGGTAATTTCTTTAGGCGGCCGATCTGAGGAGAATACAATTTGTTTGTGAGCATCATATAAAGTATTGAAGGTGTGGAAAAACTCCTCTTGAGTAGATTCTTTTCCTGCGATAAAGTGAATATCATCAATAACAAGGACATCGAGGTTGCGGTATTTTTGGCGAAAAGCATTAGTAGAACGATGCGCTATAGCGTCGATAAGCTCGTTGGTAAATTTTTCACTCGAAACATAGCATATTTTTATTCCCGTTGGGTTATTGTTTTTTATTTGATGGCAGATAGCTTGGATCAAATGGGTCTTTCCCAGCCCCACTCCTCCATAAATGAATAATGGATTATATGTTTTAGCCGGTGAGTTGGCTACAGCTAAAGAATAGGCGTGCGCATGCCTATTGGAAGCCCCGATAACAAAATTTTCAAATGTATAACGCGAATTAAGATTGATACAACTAGCAGATGGAGCGTTCTTGATACTGATTTCATTGTTAGAAGGAATAGATAAATCGCTTTGAGCGGTGCTGACAACTAACTTTACTAACAGATTATCCACGCCCTTACGTTTTAAGGTATCCCGAATAAGTTCAAGATAATGTTTTTCTACCCAGTCTTTGAAAAATTGGTCTGGAGCCTCAAGATTTATACTGTGGTTATCTTGAGGTAAAAACTTCAGCGGAGCTATCCAGGTAGCAAAGATAGTATCGCCCATCCTTGTCTTTAAATCTACCTGTGCTTCTTCCCAATTCTTAATAAGCTCAACCATGGTTTTTATAACCGTATCTACAGAGTTAACAGCTTATACACAACTTGCATAAATCTGTGGATAAAATAGTTACTGCAAATTTTTTAAACAAAGCTATTATAACAGAGACCAAAATCCTTGCAAGTAAAAAAGTTAAACGTTAGTTATTATACAACAATATGCTTGGGCGTCAATAAAAAACTTGACCTTGCAATAAATGTATGTTACAATTCACAAAATTCGAAAGTATTTAACAATCTAAAGGAGCGGTAAAGATGAAGAAAAATTTAAAGACACCTACAAACATTGTCGGTAAAAAGCGCCATGGTTTTCGTAGTAAAATGGCTTCTAAATCCGGTAGAAAGCTTTTAGCGCGCCGACGGAGCAAAGGCAGGAAAAGGCTTTGTATTTAAAGCTAAGAAATTTTTCAATCGCCTTAATAGCAGGCTATCAAAAATTTTTAAGGCCGGTTTTGCCGCTATGTTGCCGGTTTGAACCAAGCTGTTCTGATTATACTAAGCAGGCAATTTTAAAATACGGAATAATAAGAGGAGTATGTAAGGGGTTAGCCAGGTTATTGCGCTGCCATCCTTTTTCTCGGCGCTCAGGGTATGATCCCTTAATATAAAATTCTATGGAAAAACGTTTAGTTCTAGCCATTGCCTTATCTTTATTAGTATTACTGAGCTGGTCAGCTCTAACTCCTAAGCCGGAAGGCAATGGTTTGGCTTCCTTTGGCCAAAGCCATAAGCCGCAACTAGTTGATAATAAAGGAGTTAATGCGATAAATGCTCAATTGCAGACTTCAGTAGCTACAGGGACAACCTTGTCTCCATCAGGCGTCGCTCCATTATCTGCGGACGCCAATGAGGTGAAAGAGACTGTTAAATTTACTCAAGATAGTCGAGAAATTATTTTTAATCCAAATAGGGCCGCTATTTTAGAGGTAATTTTTAAAAATAACATTGAGCACCGTCTACCGCTTAAAATTGGTTTTCTTAGTGACGAAGGCCTTGTTTTTAAACAGCAAAATATAACTAAAGATACCATCAGTTTTGTCCATGAAGATCAAGATAAGCGTATTGTCAAGAAGTTCACTATTCCTAACAATAGTTATGTCATAGAGTTAGAGATTAAGACCCAAAATTTATCATCCTCTCCTCTATTGTTGCAAAAACCTCAATTAGTTTTAGGAAGATTAGATTTGTCGGCTAAAAATTCCCAAGCACGATATCAGGACGTTTTGCTGGGAGGCAAGGAAAAAACCTTACACCTCGGAGCGGGTAAAGATTTTAGTGCTCCAGACGTGAAGTTTATTGGGCTGCGTGATCAGTATTTTTGCGCTATTGTTGAGCCCGTTAATTTTACCTCTAGCGGTTATGTTAAAAAAATTAATTCGCAAGAATCAGAAGTGGGTATTTTTTATAATGATGAGAATTTAAAACCTGGAGCTCAGATTGGACATTTATATCGCATATTTTTAGGCCCACAGGATCTTAAGCTGCTAAACAGCATTAAACCAGAATGGACACCTATTATATATTTTGGGATGTTTGATTTTATTGCTCAGCTTCTTTTACAACTTCTTGGATTTTTCTATGGCCTAGTTCATAATTGGGGCTTGGCCATAATTATCTTAAGCATTGCAGTCTATTTTCTATTATTTCCCCTATCGATTAAACAAATGCGCTCCATGAAAGAGATGCAGATCTTACAGCCTAAAATCGAAGCTCTACGTAAGGAGTTTAAAGATAATCCACAAAGATTAAATAAAGAAATCATGGAGCTATATAAAGAGCACAAGGTTAACCCGCTTAGCGGGTGTTTGCCACTTTTATTGCAGATGCCTATATTTTTTGCGCTTTATCAGGCGTTAATTCGTTCAGTAGATTTAAGAGGAGCGCATTTCTGGTGGATTAAGGATTTGTCTTCTCCGGACAAGCTTTTTGTTTTTAAAAATTCAATACCGTTGTTAGGCAACCAATTAAATATTTTACCAATTTTGATGGCTATTGGCATGTTTGTTCAGCAAAAGATTTCTATGGGTAAAGCAACTGGTGACGCTGCTCAACAACAAAAAATAATGATGATCATTATGCCGATCATGTTTGGAGTTATTTTTTACCAAATGCCGTCGGGATTGGTACTTTATTGGTTTGTAAATAGCATATTGATGTTGAGTTATCAAGTAAAAATTAATAGTCAAAAGTGAAAAAAGTAAAATATATTGAAGTTGAAGGGAAGACTGTGGAAGAGGCCATTGAAAAGGCCTTGCAAGAATTAAAACTCCCGCGCAACCGTGTAAAAATAGAAAGTGTAGTCGAGGAGAAAAAGGGGCTTTTTGGTATGCCCGGAGCTAAGCCAGCAAAGGTACGTGTAAGCGTAATTTCTAACAAAGAAAATACTTGACAAGTATTTTAGTTTTGAGATAATTAATTTAGTTAAAAAGGTACGTTTCTCGGGGAACCTTACGTAACCATAATAATATCAATGGGTAAAATAATCGCAATCTGTAACCAGAAAGGCGGGGTAGGTAAAACTACAACCTCGATTAATCTCGCGGCGTACCTGGCTATGGCAGGGAAGAAAATTTTGCTCATTGATTTGGATCCTCAAGCAAATGCTACTAGCGGTATTGGAATAAATAAACATGATATTCAAAAAAGCACATACCATATTCTTCTTGAAGAATTAAAGCTCGCCGATATTTTACAAAAAACAGCAATTGATAATCTTTTACTTGCCCCTTCTAATTTAGACTTAACTGGTGCAGAGGTGGAGCTGGTTGGGGCGCTTGGCCGTGAGTATAGATTAAAAAGGGCTTTGCAAATTGAAAAAGAAAATTTTGATTTTGTGATTATTGATTCTCCGCCTTCCTTAGGATTACTTACGATTAATGGGCTATGTGCTTCTGATTCAGTAATAATTCCTGTCCAATGTGAATATTATGCCTTAGAAGGCTTGACGCAACTTCATAATACAGTTAGACTTGTAAAAGAAAACCTTAATCCTACCCTAAGTGTTGAAGGCGTGCTTTTAACTATGGCAGATTTTCGCACCAATCTTACTAAAGAAGTTATTCAGGAAGCGCGCAATCACTTTAAGGATAAAGTCTATAATACAGTAATTCCTAGAAATATTCGTTTAACCGAAGCACCGAGTTTTGGTAAGCCGATTGCCTTGTATGATAAAGACTCTTTAGGCGCTCAGAAATATGAAGAGTTGAGCAGAGAAATTTTAGGCTTACAAATATAAGTTACACCCGGCGTTTATTTGAATTGCGCCGGTGTTCCCTTATGGGAAGGAGCTGCTTAATGGAGAGAAGAGCTTTAGGAAAGGGTTTGGGTGCATTAATACCTGAGAAGGTGGTTGATGCTACAACACGTAAAGAAGAGATTATTTATGTCCAGTCTGGACAAATAAAACCTAATCCTTTTCAGCCGCGTGAAGATTTTGATCAGCAAAGCATTGAAGAGCTGGCGCAATCAATCAAAGAGAAAGGTGTTATTCAGCCGCTTTTGGTTAGGCAAAGAGGTGACAATTATGAATTGATTGCCGGAGAAAGAAGATTTCGCGCCTCTAGTTTGCTGGGATTAAAAGAGATACCAGTTATTGTTAGAGAGGTCAGCGACCAGGATTCTCTTGAATTAGCTTTGATTGAAAATATCCAGAGGGAAGGATTAAATCCCATTGAAGAAGCGCATGCTTATCAACACTTAATTGATAAATTCCAAGTTACTCAGGAAAAAATCAGTGAAGTTTTAGGTAAAGCAAGAGTGTCCATTACTAACACTTTACGCCTGCTTAAACTTCCTCATGAAATTCAGGGGGAGATGAAAAAGGGCCGGATTAGTTTTGCACACGGTAGGGCATTACTTGAGATTGAGGACGAGAACCAACAGCGAAGGCTTGCGCAGGATACCATTGCCAAGGGGCTCTCGGTGCGCGAGCTGGAGAATCTGATAAAAAGTAAACGGCCTAGCTCAATAAAAAGAAGTATCGGTCAAGGCACTCGTGAACCGCTTGTGGCAATTCTTGAAGAACAGCTTCAACATGCCTTGGCCACTAAGGTCAGGATAAGTAAAAGAAAAAAACGCGGGCATATCAATATCGAATTTTATTCGCAGGAAGATTTAGAACGCATAGTTGGTGTTATTAAAGGAGGAAAATAAATAATGGAACAAGCAGTCTTAATATTAATTAAGCCCGATGGGTTGAAAAAATCTTTGACCGGTAATATTCTTACGCGTTTATCCGAGACAAAACTTGAAATTGTTGCTGCAAAAATGGTGCGTGTATCAAAGGCTTTAGCGCAAGAGCATTATCAGCATTTAAAAGATAAGCCTTTTTTTGGCGAGATTATTCAATATCTGCAAGGGGAGTTCCATGACCGCAAAAAAGTTATGGCTCTAGTTTATTGGGGGATTGATGCAATAAAAAAATGCCGGGATTTGGCCGGCGCTACCAATCCGGAGGAGGCGGAATCAACATCTATCCGTGGCTCTTATGGGAGAATTACGACCAGCGGAATATATGAAAATGTAATCCATGTTTCATCAAATGATTCTGAAGCACAAAGGGAGATTAAGCTTTGGTTTGATCCAGATGAGATTATTGTTGACCTTTATCCTGTAAAAGATGTAATACAAAAAGAAGTTGAGAGGAAGGTTTGGGCATGAAAAAAATAATCAGCAGCATGACTGGCTTTGGTAGTCATGAAATAGAGATTGATGTTATCGGAAGAATCAGTGTGGAATTAAGGTGCACCAACCATAAATTTTTAGAATCCGTTTTTAATTTACCGGAAGGCTTAATTTCTTTAGAGGACAAACTAAAGAAAGAAATCGAAAGTCAAATCAGGCGGGGAAGGGTTTATTGCGCTATAAACATAAAAGACCAGGTTATCCATGGTATATTTGTAAACCGCAAGCTACTTAAAAATTATTTACATGAGCTAAATGGCATAAAGAAGGAGTTTAAAATCAAGGATGGTTTAACCCTTGATTCATTAATTCGCCTACCCGGAATTTTATCGCTTAAAGAAAGCCGGCCTACAGGAAGCCATATTTGGGATAAGCTTAAACCCGTTTTTTTGCAGGCACTTATGAATTTATTGAAGGCCCGTCAGAAAGAAGGGGCAGCCTTGGCAAGTTTATTAAAGAGTAGAAGTGAATTGCTTAATAAAGATGTGCTTTTTGTCAAACAGCGTTTTACAGTGGCGATAAAGAATAGGATTAAGAAAATTCAAACGCCTGAAGAACGCCTGGCTTTTCAAAAAGGCGCCGATATTGCTGAAGAGATAGACCGTTTGCATTTCCATATTAAGAATTTCCAGCATAAAATTGCAAGTGGCGGTTCTGTTGGCAAGGAATTGGATTTTATTACACAAGAGATGCAGAGGGAGGCTAATACTTTGGCGGCAAAGTCATTTGATTTGGTAATTTCTGGACGTGCCGTGCAGATGAAAAGCCAGATTGAGAAGATTCGCGAACAGGTGCAAAATATCGAGTAGTGAAAGCCGAAAAAATAAAAAATAAACCGGGGAAAATTTTTATTATCTGCGGGCCTTCGGGTTCAGGCAAAACCACCCTTCTGAGCTGTTTAATCAAAGACAGAAAAATCGCTAAGCTGCTTGTAAAATCATGTTCAGTTACCACCCGTCCCAAGCGTTCTAGGGAAAAGGAGGGTAAGGACTATTTTTTTGTTACCCAAGATCAGTTTCGGCAGCTGTTAAGGGCAAAAAAAATTCTTGAATGGACCAGGTATTTGGGCTATTATTACGGAACGCCTAGGGGGCCATTAGAAAGCCAGATTAACGTTGGTAAGAATATTGGTTTATGTTTAGATCTTAAGGGCGCCGCGATTCTTAAGAAATTATATCCTAAGAATACGGTAAGGGTTTTTGTTTTGCCTCCTTCGCTTGATGTGCTTAAAGCTAGGATCCAAAGCCGTTGCAGTAAGACTAATAAAAAAGAAGTAGCTTGGCGTATACGTCTGGCGGCTAAAGAATTATTAGCTGCGCGCCGATTCGATTATTGTATTTTGAATCAAAACTTAGAAATTGCACTCGAAGAATTAAAAGATATATTTTTACAAGAAATTCGCATTTAACATTTACTTTTAGGGGGTAAAAATGGGTTATGAGGGAAGGGAAAAACTTTTAGATAAGAGTATGGGGTCAATTTATAAATTGGTAATTTTGGCATCCAAAAGGGCTTTGGAGATTGCCGAAGGCCAGCCAAAATTAGTTGCAGATGATGCTTCTGTAAAGCCTTCTACTGTAGCTTTACATGAAATCGCAGCTGGCAGGATCGAAGCCAGGAAAACAAAGGAAAAAGAGTAATATGGCCAAAGCTGCAAAGAATATTATTTTAGGCGTAACTGCCAGTATTGCTATTTATAAGGCTTGTGATTTAGTACGCCTGCTTAGAAAAAGCGGATTTAATGTTTGCGTGGTGATGACTAAAGAGGCAGAAGAATTAATTAAGCCGATTGTTTTCCAGAGCTTAAGCGGCAACCGCGTTTATCGGGGGGGAATTTTCGAAGAGCAGGAAACCTGGGAGATTGAACATATCTCTTTGGCAGGAAAAGCGGATTTAATTTTAATTGCCCCGGCAACCGCCAATATCATTGCAAAACTTGCCTGTGGTATTTGTGACGATCTTTTAACCTGCACGGTTTGTGCAACCAAGTCAAAAGTTTTAATCGCACCGGCAATGAATGAGAATATGTATAAAAATAAAATTACTCAAAGCAATATCGCAAAATTAAAATCCTGTGGCTATAAATTTATTGCTCCGACTAGAGGCCTGCTTGCATGTGGAGCAGTGGGGATAGGTTGTTTAGCAGAGACTGAAGAAATCGTAAGGCAGGTAAAAAATATATTATAGTTTTTGGCGACGTAGCCAAGTGGTAAGGCAGTTCTCTGCAAAAGAACTATTCAGCGGTTCGAATCCGCTCGTCGCCTTAAAACTTTTTTGAAAGATGCTAGCACACAGAAAAGAATTAAAAATTGAAGGAGCAAATCTTTGGTATTTAGTTGGTTTGATTACCAGTGATGGCTGTTTATCAAGAGATGGCAGACATATTGATATAACCTCAAAAGACGCAGAGTTTTTAGAGAAGATTAAATCGGGTTTTAGTTTAGTGAATAAGATAGGCGTGAAAAATAAAGGTAGGATTAATCAATCTTACCATTTGCAAATTGCGAATATAAGTTTTTATGAATTTTTGTTATCTGTCGGGCTTACGCCAAAAAAATCATTGACGCTGGGTGCGATAAAAATACCAAGGCAATATTTTCCTGATTTTTTAAGAGGTGTTATTGATGGCGATGGTTGTATTCGTCATTGGATACATCCGACTAATAAGAGAGAACAATGGAGTTTAAGGATTTATTCTGGCTCTGCAGAGTTTATGGCTTGGCTGGATAATAAAGTAGAGCGATTATTAAAAGTTTGCGGTAAAAGACATAAGAATGCAGCTAATACCCGGGTATTAAAATATGGTAAAATGGCCGCTAGAAAAATTGCTGAATGCTGTTATTATAAAGGTTGTTTTGGGTTAGAAAGAAAAATAAAATTGGCTAATGAATGTTTGGGTTCAGATTACGGTTGGAGCAAAAGCAAAACGATTCTTAATTAAAATGATTTTGCCGGGGTGTCGAAATTGGTATACGATGCGGACTTAAAATCCGCCGTCCGTAAGGATATGAGGGTTCGATTCCCTCCCCC
Organism: Candidatus Omnitrophota bacterium; assembly: GCA_028712255.1. NCBI lineage: Bacteria > Pseudomonadati > Candidatus Omnitrophota > Candidatus Omnitrophota bacterium. The sequence continues at coordinate 58,257 of JAQTQJ010000003.1, read as the reverse complement.
GGCATTTATTAAAGGGTAGAAAGAATTCGGCTTCTTCCTGTCCAGTTTAATTTATAGTATAGATCTATAGTCTATAATTAATGAAATGTCAAACTTATCACAGATTATAGTTGCTTTATTAGCGGGAATATCGGGAGCATATTTTCAATCACTATTCGAGCGGAAAAAGCAGCTAAAAGAACAAGAACATGAATTAAAAAGTAAAAGATATTTATCTATAATTATCCAGATGTTAACAATTCTGGATCCGGAAAATGGATTGCGTCACGCGTCAGAATTTAGACCTGATTTAAAAAATATACAAGATTTTAAGAATGAGGTTGAAGCAGAATTGCTGAATAGTATTTTATTCGCTAGTGATGATGTTATTAAGAAAATGGCGAATTTTATTAGTAATCCAGATTATTCGTCATACATAAAAGTAGTAAGTGCGATGAGGAAAGATTTGTGGGGTAAAAGGACTTCCATAGATGAAAGAAGTCTTAGTTTTTTGGTAAGGAATAAGAGCTGAAGGTTTTTAACAGCTATCCGCCTTTGGCGGATATCGTTAGTGGTAAAAATAAATGCTGTTAAAAACCTCAAGGGGTGCGGGGAAAGAATTTCCCCGCGGTTGGGGGAGACCAGCGTCTCATTGTATTAGACTATAAGCGTTAGGAGGGGGGCTTGCCCCCTCCTAAGGAACGAAGCGTCATTAGAATGCGGCAGGAGTAATAGATACAAAAGTAGCATAGATATTTCGAAAAGCTTAGAATAAGCAACAGCGCAGTGACGGGCTCATAGCTCAGTTGGTTAGAGCGTTTCCTTGACATGGAAAAGGCCGGGGGTTCAAATCCTCCTGGGCCCACCAATAAAAATGAAAGTAAGCTACCTAATCTTTATAATATCACTTATGACCGCGGTTACACGCTTAGAGGCCGCTGAAGTATTTACCGGCTCCTTTAAGGATTATAAAGTTGATTCAGATGCTGATGGCAAGGCGGATGAGCTAGACATTGATGTAGAATTGAATGTGCCTGTGGATGGCAATCAATATCTTATAAGAGGATTCTTGATAAGCGAAACTGACCTTAAGTCTAAAGAAGGCCATCCTTATCAAGTATATAATAAATATAATCTTGATTTAAAAAAAGGCGTAAACATCGTTACTCTTCACTTTGATGGGTACAAAATTTTCAAAGACAAAATGAACGGGCCATATATTTTATCAAACCTTTATTTCGGAAGATATTTAAAGTCTGCTCCTAAAGATGTATACGAAGACTTAGGCCAGCGGGAAGCAATCAAGATTACTACGCTCTATAAATATACGGAATTTGAGCAGCCCAATTTTTCATTTCGAGGCAAGCAAGGAAGTTTTGATCTGGAATTAGGACAGGGTGTAAATATAATAGAAGGAGAAATAGGAACTATTCAAATTAAGCTTTTATCTTTGTCTGCAAATAGCGCAGAAGTTTTGATTACCACTGAAGACTACGAAGCGGAACAAAAATTGGCTATTGAAGAAGGGGTAAGCTTTGTTACCGGTGGCTTAGAGCAGACCGGAACTCTCAAATTACTAGGGGCGCAAGATAAAACAGCGAAGTTTCATATTGAATTCGGCTCTGCTTCGCCTGCGCCCAAAATTTCCGACGATATGCGCGTGGATATATTTCACCTTAAATAAAGACAAATGGACTTAAATACACTAAGACATTCCTGTTCGCACATTATGGCTGAAGCTGTAAAACAATTATGGCCGGAAGTTAAATTAGGCATAGGCCCTTCTATTGAGGACGGCTTTTACTATGATTTTGACAAAAAAGAACCATTTAGCGACGAGGATTTGTTGGCGATTGAAAAGAAGATGCGCCAGATTATTGCCAAAAATGAGCCATTCTTGCATGAAGAATTAGATAAGGCCCAAGCAATTGAGTTATTTAAAAAATTAAAAGAGGATTATAAGGTTTCGCTTATTCAGGATTTAGCGCAGGAAAAAGTTTCTATTTATAAAACTGGTACCTCTTTTCTTGATTTATGCCGCGGCCCACATATAGAATCTACCGGCCAGATTAAGGTTTTCAAATTACTATCGGTTGCCGGTGCCTATTGGCATGGGATTGAAACTAATCCTATGCTTCAGAGAATTTATGGGACATGTTTTAATTCTCAAAAAGAGCTGGATGAGTATTTAAAAAATTTAGAGGAAGCAAAATTACGTGACCATAGAAAATTAGGCCCTCAATTAGGATTCTTTGATATTTACCATGAGCAGGCAGGGGCCGGATTAGTATTTTATCATCCTAAGGGGGCGCTTTTGCGCACAATCATTGAAGATTATGAAAAGAAAGAACATTTAAAACGTGGTTATCAAATCGTAATTACTCCGCACATTATGGATGTTGCGCTTTGGAAGACCAGCGGGCACTACGAATATTACAAAGAGAATATGTATATCCTCAACATGGAGGATAGCAAGCCCGCCAAAAACATTGGCGGGCCCGCCGAGAAGTGTGGCGGGGAATTTGTTTTAAAACCGATGAATTGCCCGGGGCATATCTTGATTTATAAATCAAAAACTAGAAGTTATAAAGATTTGCCCATACGATTCTTTGAGCTAGGTACGGTTTATCGCCGGGAAAAAGCTGGTGTCTTGCACGGGTTATTACGTGTGCGCGGATTTACTCAGGATGATGCGCATATTTTTTGTTTGCCTGAGCAGCTCAGAGATGAAATAAAGAACATCATTGATTTTGTTTTTCACACAATGAAGGTTTTTGGTTTTGATCAGTGGGGAGTAGAGTTAAGTACACGTCCGGAAAAATATATCGGTTCAGATGATGACTGGAAAAAGGCCACAGATGCGCTAGAGGATGCCCTAAAAGAAAGAGGGATATCTTATGAGATTAATCAAGGAGATGGTGCATTTTACGGACCGAAGATTGATATTAAATTAAAAGATGCGCTTAAGAGAACTTGGCAGTGCGCGACTATCCAATGTGATTTTGCTCTTCCTAAAAGATTTGATTTGGCCTATGTTGATGCCGATGGAAAAGAAAAACAGCCGATTATGCTGCACCGTGTGCTGTTGGGCAGCTTAGAGCGTTTTATCGGGGCCCTGATTGAACATTACAAGGGAGAGTTGCCTTTATGGCTTAGTCCAGTCCAAGTTTTGTTAATTCCGATTAAAGAAACAGTTATTCCTTATGCTCAGACAGTAAAGAATAAGTTGGAAAGTAATAATATACGCGTGGAGATAGATACACGTAATGAAACTCTGGATAAAAAAATCCGCGAAGCCGAGCTAAATAAAACTCCTTATTCTTTAATTATAGGAGAGCGTGAAGCAAAACAGGAACAGGTAAGCGTGCGTAAAAAAGGAAGCGGCCAGCAGGGCGTGGTGGCAATAGATAAATTTATTGAGGAATTAATTAACCGGATTCAGGAACATAAATAGAAAGAGAGGCTGCTATAAAAAGGTTTATTAGGATTAACGACAGAATTAGTTCACCGCAGATTAGGGTTATTGGGCATGATGGGGGCCAGCTAGGAGTAATGTCTGTGCAGAGGGCGTTGGAGATTGCCAATCAACACGAGTTGGATTTGGTAGAGGTTGCTCCAGCGGCTAATCCGCCGGTCTGCCGGATTATTGAGTTTAGTAAATTTAAATATGACCTTGAGAAAAAAGAACGTGAATCAAAAAAGCACCAAAAGCAGGGGCGTTTAAAGGAAATCCGGCTCAAACCCAATATTGATGAACATGATTTCGAAACTAAGGTTAAACAAGTGATCAGCTTTTTGAAGAAAAAAGATAAAGTTAGAGTTAATCTTTTCTTCCGCGGTAGGCAGATGGAGCATTTGGATTTGGGAAGGAAGGTTTTAGATAAATTTATTGATTCGACACAGAGCGATGGAGTGGTGGAGAAAACGCCGTCACTAGAAGGAAGAATTATGTCTTTTGTGATTGCCCCAAAATAAGGTATAATAAGGAGAAAGAATGCCAAAATTAAAAACAAAAAGAGGAGTAGCTAAACGCTTTAAAATTAGCAAGAGAGGCAAAGTCAAATATTCACCCGGAGGCAAGAGCCACCTGGCTTCATCTAAAAAAACAAAGAAGATCAGGAACCTCAAGAGGCGCCGGACGCTTGCCGGAAAAAAAGAAGTAAGGTTTATTAAATCCATGTTACCTTATGGATAGATTCTAATACCTGGCGTTTAAAGGTTTTACGCGGATGTACCCTTAATAATAAGCTACACCCAGCGCTAATTGGAATTGCGCTGGTGTTACCCTTGTGGGTAAGGAGATCAATAATGGCAAAAGTTAAACACAGTGTAGCAACACGAAAAAGAAAAAAGAAAGTTTTAAAACAAGCGAAAGGTTTTTGGGGAGACCATAGTAAGCAATACCAGCAGGCAAAAAGGGTCCTGATGCATGCGCTTAAATATTCTTACCGGGACCGCAGGAATAAAAAACGGGAAATTCGTTCTCTTTGGATTGCGCGAATTAATGCAGCTTGTAGAGAAGTTGGGATTACCTACAGCGCATTTATGAGTGGGTTAAAGAAATCTAAAATTAACCTGGACCGTAAGATCTTGGCGGATTTAGCAGTTAGAGACAGCCATGCTTTTAAAAAACTGGTTGAAAAATCAAAAGAATAAATTAGCTGTAAGTTGTAAGTGTTAAGTTTTAAGCTTATAGCTTACGGCTTAAAGCTTTTGTTTGAGATTTAAAGTTTAAGCTGGAGAGATCATGCATGTAATTATTGTGGGTTGTGGTAGGGTAGGAGCAGAATTAGCAAAGCTTTTATCCGGGGAAGGCCATGATGTAGTGGTGATTGATAAGTCGCGGGAATCTTTTAACCGCCTTGGCGATACCTTTAATGGGATGACTATGGTTGGCAATGGTTTTGATTTGGCCCTCCTTAAGCAGGTGGGGATTGAAAAGGCCGATGCTTTCTGCGCAGTCGCTAATGGGGATAACACCAATTTAATTAGCGCTCAAGTTGCTAAAAAGATTTTCCGCGTGCCCAAAGTTTTTGCACGTATCTATGACCCGCAGCGTGCCCATATTTACGCAGCCCTTGGCCTAGATATTATTAGCGGGACAATGTTGTTTTCGGCTATGCTCAGGGATAAGATTATTGAGAGCAGATTTTCCAGCTATCTAATTGAATCTAAGGATTTAGGAGTGCTCGAGATTGAAATCAAAGATGATTTAGTTGGAAAGATTATTCAGGATATAAATATTCCGGGAGATTTTATTGTGGTTGCCCTGCGTAGAATGCAGGGGGTTATTATACCTGAGCCTAAAACTGTCCTGAAAGATAAAGATATCTTAATGGGAGTAGTTAAAGTTTCCAGCCTTAAAGAAATCAGGGAAAAGTTCCATCTAAAAGGAAAATAACTATGTACATTTTGATAGTTGGCGCAGGTAAAGTGGGTTATTTTTTGGCAAAGCGTCTTTGTCAGGGAAAACATACAGTCAGTATTATTGACAAAGACCGCCAGATTTGTGAGGAGATTGCTAAGGAACTTGAGTTGTTGGTAATTAATGGTGATGGATGCGATCCAAGGATGCTGGAAGAAGCAGGAATCCAGCGTGCTGATGTTGTGGCAGCAGTAACCGGAGATGATGAGGATAATCTGGTTATTTGCCAATTAGCCAAAGAAAAATTCGGTATCCAACGCACGGTTGGACGGGTAAATAACCCTGATAATGAGTATGCTTTTAGCGAGTTAGGTATTGATGTGCCGGTTGACTCGACAAAAATAATTGCCAAGATTATTGAAGAAGAGGTCTCATTTTCTGATTTTGTAAATCTAATGAGTTTTAAACGCGGCAAGCTGGCTATTGTACGCGTTGATCTGCCTAGCGACGCTCCAGTGATTAATAAACAGCTGAAAGATATTAATTTACCCAAGGATGCGGTATTGGTTTCCATTGTAAGGGGAGAAGAGGTGATTCTGCCCAAAGGAGACACCATGCTTAAATCTGGAGATGATGTTATCGCCTTGACTTTAATCGGCAACGAACCGCAATTGCTGAGCCTTTTAGCCGGAAAACTCTAACATATAATGAGATTTAAACCTACCTTAAATACTATATTCGGTATAACTACAGAAATTTTATACTCCCTATTTATAATACTAACAGCTTTTTTATTTTGTTTGGCAATATATTTTAAATTATGATCCTTAGGCCGCGCTTAGAAGATTTAAAGATTATCGGTTTTTATCTTGGGAAAATCATTTTAGGCCTTGCCATAACTATGTTTATTCCGATTTTAATCGGGATGTTTTTTAAAGAGGTAAACCCAGCACTGGATTTTATTATTGCTATCGAAATATCCGTTCTTATCGGCCTGCTACTTACTAAAATATGCCATACGGATAAAGATCTAAACTGGATGCAGGGAATGATTGTTATAAGCCTATCTTGGATTGCGGCCATGGTCTTAAGTGCGTTACCGCTATATTTAAGCGGCCATTATAAATCATTCTTGGATGCATGTTTTGAGACCATGTCAGGTTTTACTACGACGGGGCTGACTTTGGTGCAGGATTTAGACCATCTCTCTTATGCGCACAATCTCTGGAGGCATTTGGGGCCCTTTATCGGAGGCCAGGGTATCGCTATTATTGCCCTTTCTTTTTTGCTCAAAGGGACCAGCGGTGCTTTTAAAATGTATGTAGGCGAAGGCCGGGATGAAAGATTGCTCCCAAATGTTATACATACCGCCAGGTTTATTTGGTTAATCAGTATAATATATTTAATCATCGGTACCATTACTTTGGGTATAACAGGTATTTGTATCGGGCTAAAACCAATAAATTCATTTTTCCACGGCGCCTGTATTTTTATGGCAGGTTTTGATACTGCCGGCTTTGCCCCGCAATCTCAAAATATACTTTATTATCACAGCTTAATCTTTGAGATAATAACTATAGTAATCATGATCGTTGGTTCGCTAAATTTTAATTTTCATTATCAATTATGGATTGGCAATCGTAAAGAGACCCTGAGGAATATTGAAAGCCGGACATTCTTTATCAGCATTATGTTGACATTTTTTATTGTGGCTATTGGTTTACATCAGCTAGGAGTATACCCTCAGGCGATTGCATTGTTTCGCAAAGGCCTTTTCCAGCTTATTTCAGCCCATACCACCACCGGTTATATGACGGTCTCTGCCCAGCAGTTTATTGCTGAATGGGGAAATTTGGCTTTGTTTGGTTTGATCTGTGCTATGGCTTTGGGAGGCTGTATCTGCTCTACTGCCGGCGGTATAAAAATGTTGCGTTTAGGAGTTATTTTTAAAGCCCTTAAAGAAGACATAAAGAAGATTATTATGCCTGAGAAAGCAGTTGTAATCGAAAAGTTTCATCATATAAAAGAGATATTTTTAGAGGATAAGATCGTCAGGAGCGCTTTGACTATTACTTTGGCTTATATTGTTTTGTATGGTTTAGGAGCGTTGATAGGAATGTTTTACGGGTATTCTTTTTTAGAGTCACTTTTTGAATCTACATCGGCAGCAGCCAATGTAGGATTATCTTGTGGGATAACCAATGCTGCTATGCCCGCGGCGCTCAAGATTACCTATATCATACAGATGTGGGTAGGCCGTTTAGAATTCATGTCGGTATTTGCGATAATCGGATTTTTAGCGGCGGCGATTAAAGGAAAAAAATGAGGAATAATTTTAAATTAACTTTAATAAGCTTGTTTTTTGTTCCAATCTTTTGGCCGCAGGCTGCTTTTCCGCAGAGCTTAAGCAGCGCTGAATTGATTTCGCATGCTAAACAGTATGATGGACAAGTAATTACATATTCTGGTGAAGTAATTGGGGATGTAATGGGCCGCGGCGAGTTTGCCTGGGTAAATATAAATGATGGCGATAATGCCGTCGGTGTTTGGATAAATGCTGGTTTGACAAAAGAAATAAACTTTACGGGGAACTACAAATCTCATGGTGATATTCTTGAAATAACTGGAATATTTCATCGCGCCTGCCTTGAACATGGCGGAGACCTGGATATTCACGCGCAAACAGTGCATAAGGTTGCTAGCGGAGAAATTATTAATCAGAAATTAAACTTTGGTAAAGTAAGCTTGGGGCTTATTTTATTAGGAGTATTATTTTTAATATGGATATTAAACTTATTCAGGCGCAAATAGAAAGCGATCTAGCCGCAGTTACTTCTGTGCAGGCCCTAGAAGAGGTGCGTATTAAATACCTGGGCAGGAAGGGATTACTGGCAGAGTTAACAGGATTAATACCTGGTCTTCCGGTTGAGCAGCGTGGGGCATTTGGTAAAGAAGTTAATGCCTTAAAAAATAAACTCCTGAATTTTATTGAAGAAAGAGAAAATGTTATAAAAAGTAGCAGCAGTGTTTCAAAAAAAGAAAGTTTAGACGTAGGTATGCCTGGGATTGCCCAGGAGCTAGGCGGTATCCATCCAATTACCCAGATTATTGACGAGATTTGCGCCATATTTAATCGCATGGGTTTTTCTGTTGTTGAAGGCCCGGAAATTGAAACAGAATATAACAATTTCACAGGGTTAAATATTCCCCTAGAGCATCCTTCTCGCGATGCTTTTGATACCTTTTATTTGAAAAATTATTCCAAGCTCCTTCTGCGTAGCCATACTTCTCCAGTGCAGGTGCGGGTAATGAAGGAGTATAAGCCGCCATTGGCTATAGTTGTTCCGGGAAGAGTGTACCGGCCAGATGCGGTAGATGCCAGCCATCTTTTCATGTTCCATCAGATCGAAGGGTTTATGGTTGATGAAAATATAAAATTCTCCGATTTAAAAGGGATTTTAGAGCTTTTTGTCAAGAGTGTTTTTGGCCAGGATATTAAAATGCGCTTTCGTCCGCATTTTTTTCCTTTTACCGAACCTTCGGCAGAAGTGGATATCTCTTGTATTATCTGTAAAGGCAAGGGGTGCTCTGTATGCGGTAGAAAGGGGTGGCTTGAAGTTTTGGGAGCAGGCATGATCCATCCGAATGTTTTTGGGCAGGTAGGGTATAACCCCAAAAAGTATACAGGTTTTGCTTTTGGTATGGGAGTGGAAAGAATAGCCATGTTAAAATACGGAATAAATGATATTAGATTATTTTTTGAGAATGATTTAAGATTTTTAAAACAATTCTAACCTATGAAAGTTACTTATAGTTGGTTGAAAGATTTTGTTGATATAAAAATTCCTCCGGCAGAGCTGGCTGAGAAACTGACGATGGCAGGCTTAGAGGTAGTTTCTCTGGAGGAAATAGGGGGAGATTCTGTTTTTGAAATTGAAATAACCTCAAACCGGCCAGATTGGTTAAGTGTTACAGGGGTTGCCCGTGAAATTGGCGCAATTTGCGGGTTAAAATTTAAGACGGTTAATTTAAAAGAGAGAAAAATAAAAAGCAAAGAATGCTTACCGGTAAAAATTTCGGTTAGCGATAAAAAAGACTGTTCATTTTATAGTGCTAGGGTTATTTGTGATGTTTTGGTTGAGCCATCTCCTGATTGGCTCAAGAAAAGACTAACTTCCCTTGGTTGCCGGCCCGTAAATAATGTTGTGGATATTACAAATTATATTTTATTTGAAACAGGCCAGCCCCTACACGTTTTTGATTTAGATAGCCTAAGCCAAAAAGAGGTGAATGTGCGTAGGGCTAAAACCGATGAAAAAATTATTACTATTGATGGGCAGCAAGAAATATTAAACCCTGAAATCTTAGTAATTGCTGATAAAGATAAGCCGATAGCCATTGCCGGGATTATGGGGGGTAAAGAAACCGAGGTAACTTTTAAGACGCGTAATATTTTACTTGAGTCAGCGGTATTTGATCCCATACTTGTGCGCCGGGCAAAGCAAAAGTTGGCAATACAATCTGAATCAGCGTACAGGTTTGAAAGGGGGGTGGATTTTGAAACCGCCAAAACTGCAAGTTTAGCGGCACAGGAATTAATTTTAAAATTAGCTTCTGGCAGGCCTTGCGTTTATAAGAGTATAGGGATAAAAAAATCAACCAACCCTATAATTAGGCTGGATGCAGCTTATGTAAATAGAGTATTAGGGTTAACTTTATCCGTTATTAAGATTAAACAAATTTTAAGTGGGCTGGGGCTTCAGGTAAGAGCCAAAACAAAAAATACCCTGTTGGTAAAGATTCCCAGTTTTCGCCAAGACCTTAAATTACAAATAGATTTGATTGAAGAGGTTGCTCGTGTTTATGGTTATGAAAAAATTCCTAAAACCCTTCCTGTAATAAGGCTTGGCCAGAATATCTCTGATAAAAATAATATTACTTGCGGTATAAAGAAGATATTAAGTGGTTTGGGTTTGCGTGAAGTGATTACTTATAGCTTGGTTGACCGCAATCTACTTGTAAAATCAGGGATCAATACCGAAAGAAATCTGGTTAAAATTCTAAATCCTATAAGTTGTGAACAGGAAGTTTTGCGCCCAACGCTTTTGCCCAGCCTTATTCGTTGTGTTGCCTACAATTTGGACCAGCAGCAGGAAAGTATTAAGGTTTTTGAAATAGCCAATACTTTTTCTGCAGGAGCTAATTCTACCCGGGAAGAATCTTGTTTAGGCATAGCCTTATGCGGAATCAATTCGTTCTTGACCAGGCAGGGATTGGTTAAAGACGAGATAACTCTCCTGCATTTAAAAGGCATACTAGAAACTCTATTTAGCAGGCTTGGAGTTAGGGGTTTTGATTTTATCCGTAAGGATGACCATAGGATAGATATTATTGTTGGCCAAGAGGAAACAGGTTTTATACTGGATTTGGCACGGCAAACTTTGGAGGCCTTCGATATTAAAAACAGGCAGGTTGTTTTGGCCGAGCTCAGTTTAGAAAAATTATTGAGCCATATAAACTTAGATAAGAAATTTTCAAATATTGCTAAATTTCCGCCAATTACCAGAGATATAAGCTTTGTGGTTAAGAATGAAGTGCCTGTAAAGGATTTAATTTCGGCAATAGAGGCAAAAGGTGCTTCATTATTACGACAGGCTAGAGTTGTAGATTATTATCGAGGCAAGCAAATACCCGAAGGTTTTACGGGGTTGACCATATCATGCGTTTATCGATTAGATGAGCGTACTCTCACCGAAGAAGAAATTTACCCACTACATAATGAAATCTGTTTCCTATTAAAAGAGCGTTTTGGCATAAGATTGCGTTGAAAATCTAAAATCCAGGGACCTTTCTATTTTTTGTTTAAACAAAAAATAGAAAGGTCCCTGGATTTTCGCAGGGTAGGTTGATTCTGTTATAAATATGTGCTATACTTCATTTAGAATGAAACGGTTCTTTTAAATATCCCTGCGGTGCACGTTGGAAAACTGATAATTGTTGAACCAACACAATTTTCACGGGAACCCATAATTTCTTAGGCACGAGTGCCTAGGAAGAGGGTACCCACCTGAAACCAAATCGGTTCAGAATATCGTTCCAACGGCACATTTGCGGGGATTTTTTTAAGAGGATTTAATGTATAAACTTTGTGATTGTGGAAAGTAATTCTTCGGGCTCAAAGGGTTTTATTATATAATCCTGTGCACCGGTTTCTTTGACTATATCCGCAATACCGGTTACATTGGCGGTAAAAAACACAATTGGTATGTTTTTAAACCTAGTATCAGATTTTAGTTTTTTGCAAAATTCTCCCCCCTGCATTTTAGGCAGAAGTAAGTCCAATAGGATCAGATCCGGTATTTCTTTCTCCAGTAATTTGAGCGCTTTTTCACTGTCAGTGGCCTCCGTAAGTTTATAACCCGAAGCTTCCAATCTTATTGCCGCCAGCCTAAGAATATCTGGTTCATCATCGATAATTAAGATCTTTTTTGCCATATTTACCTTCTTTCATTTAATGGTAACGTAAAATAGAATGTTCTTCTTCTACCGTAAACGGACTTTGCCCAGAGTGCACCATCCTTATGATTGTACCTTTCTTGAATATAATTGAAAAAATTCCTGCTTAAAGAAAAACCCGAATATTAGAACTTATATTCGGGTCATGAATCAGGGTTTTTAGCTGAACCTGATTTTTTGCGCTGTTCTGCATTTCTTCCTTTGCGCGTATTTTTTTCTACAATACCATGTTTATTTTTCCCAATAATAATTTATCGCTATTTAACCAGTTTGTCAATAGTATATATTAGGAGAAGCTATAAGCTAAAAACTTACAGTTAATAAATTACAGTTTTTTATTCTCCAAATTTTGATATAATAAAAGATATTGACGATGAATAAATATAGGTAGGTTAAAATGATACTGGCATTACAAATATTGGCATTTTTAGGCGCAGGGATGGTGCTTTATGCTGTTTTTGGAGTGTTCTCTTCGCCAAAATCCGAAGCTATTAAAAAGAAAAAAAATGAAAATCCGCTGCTGCCTACTGTGGATATTGGTAAGGAGCAGAAAATTCAACGATTACAGGGTCAGGTAGTTGATCTGGGAATTCTGATAGAGAAAATGAAATCTGAATATGCGCAAGGCAATGCTACTTTTATGGTTGCCAAAGAAGCTGAATTGAAGTTTTCTGATGAGTTAAAGCGCAGGGAAGAGTGGGTAGCTAAGGCAGAAGCTGAATTGACCAAGGTAAAGGTAGAGAATACGGATTTAAGCAATAAATTTATAACTAAAGAAAAAGAACTGCAGGATGAGTTTGCTAAAAATGTAAATTTTTCACGCCAGCTGCGTGAACTAAAATCAGCCCTTGAAGCAAAAGAGATAGCCTGTCGGCTAAAAGAAGATCAGATACAGGCGCAGAAGCATCAAATTGAAGAACAGCTCAAGAGTATTAAGGATTATTCGGATACAATTGCTGAGTTTAACCGTAAAGAGAAAATCAGTGAATGGATACCTAAGGCAGAGTTTAATAAATTGAATGAGGAATATTCGCAGCTAGAGAAGGATTTAGAGGCTGCTCAAGAGAGGTTAAAAAGTTTTGCCGAAGAAATCGCACATTTCAGAAAAGAGGTTAAAAAAGAAGAAAAAATTAAGCAGGTAGAAGAAGTTAAACAAACAGAAAAACCTATACAGATACAAGAGGATAAGCGTATAGAAGAACCGAGGCACCCAGTAGAAGAAGCGCCGCCCGTTGAAGGAGTTAAGCAGGAGGAGCCCAAACCCGCGGAAGAAAAGTTAGATAAACCTATCGAAGAAAATCAACAAAAAGAGGAGGGAAATAACTTATTATGAAAAACAAAATATCAGTATTAATATTAACCTTATGTTTAACATTTTGCTTTGGAGGGAGTTTTGCTATGGCAGAAACAATTGTAGTGCTAGAGACTAATCAGGGAAATATCGAACTTAAACTTAAAACCGATATCGCTCCCAAGGCTTGTGAAAATTTTGTGAAATTGGTAGAAAAAGGTTATTATAACGGGCTAATTTTTCACCGGGTGATTAAAGGTTTTATGATTCAGGGTGGAGACCCTACCGGAACCGGGATGGGAGGAGAATCAGTCTGGGGTAAACCCTTCGAAGATGAAGTGACTCCAGTAGCGAAATTCGATGTAGCGGGAATTTTGGCAATGGCCAATTCCGGGCCCAATACTAACGGAAGCCAGTTTTTTATTACCTGCGCTCAAACTCCCTGGTTAAATATGCGCCATACCATATTCGGAGAGGTGGTTTCGGGCTTAGATGTAGTGCAGAAAATTGAAAATACTCCGGTTGGCGCAGAAGACCGGCCTATCGCAGAGCAAAAAATCATCCGGGCATATATAAAATAAAGCTAAAAAACTACTTATAGATTCCCAACCGAAAACAAGGGACCGTTTCTATTTTTTGTTTAAACAAAAAATAGAAACGGTCCCTAGATTTAAATGAAAAAAATTGATTATCATAAAGAATTAAATCCCGCCCAACTTGCCGCAGTGGAATCCATTTGTGGCCCGCACTTGGTTATTGCAGGAGCAGGGAGCGGTAAGACTCGCGTTTTAGTGCACCGGGTAGCTTATTTGGTTGAACAAGGAGTAAGCCCGGAGCAGATTTTATTGCTTACTTTTACGCGCAGGGCAGCTGAAGAGATGCTACGGCGGGCAAGCATTCTTTTAGATGAGCGCTGTAAAAATGTTTCCGGCGGGACATTTCATTCATTCGCCAATATGATTTTAAGGAAATATGCCAAGCTTCTAGAGCTAAGCAATAATTTTACGATTCTCGATCAGGCGGATGCAGAGGATGCGGTAAATTTGGTACGTACACAGCTGGGTTTTCATAAATCCGAAAAGCGCTTTCCGCGAAAACATGCCATTTTAGAAGCAATTTCTAAAAGTGTAAATAAATCCGTAGATATCAGCGATGTGCTTTACGATGAATACCCGCAGTTTATGGAATTTACCGAAGAGATAAAAAAGATTCGTAACGAATATACTAAATATAAGCGCCAAAAATCACTCCTGGATTATGATGATTTATTAGTTTTCTTAAAAAATCTGTTAAGCAATCATGAAGGTGCGCGTGTGAGCATATCTTCCAAATATAAATATATCATGGTTGATGAGTATCAGGATACCAATAAGCTTCAGGCGCATATTGCTTGCCTTTTGGCAGCAGACCATACCAATATTATGGTGGTTGGCGATGATGCCCAGAGTATTTATTCTTTCCGCGGAGCAAATTTTAAAAATATCATTGATTTCCCTAAAATTTTTAAAGGCACCAAAATTATTACCCTTGAGGAGAATTACCGTTCAACGCAGCCGATTTTAACTTTAACCAATGCGGTTATTGCCCAAGCTAAAGAAAAATTTGAGAAAAACCTTTATACTAAGAAAAAAGACGGGAATATTCCTGTTTTTGTTGATTGTCCCGACGAGAATTCTCAATCGGTTTTTGTGGCAGATAAGATTTTGGAGCTGAAAGAGGAGGGGGTTGCTTTAAAAGATATTTCCGTACTTTTCCGTTCAGGCTGGCATTCCAATGACCTGGAAATCGAGCTGGCCTCCCGTAATATTCCTTTTGTAAAATACGGAGGACAGAAATTTGTGGAGGCTTCCCACATTAAAGACTTGATGAGCTATTTACGCATTGCCTATAATAGCTACGATCAGGTTAGCTGGTTACGCGCTCTTTTACTGATTCCTAAAATCGGCCCAGTCACCGCTGCAAAAATTATTCAAATGATTGTAGATAAGGGTGATTTTAAGGAGTTAGTGGAAAGAAATAGCGAGCTTAAGAAATTATTTGAAATATTAAAAGATCTGAATTGTCAAATTGACACGCCGGATAAAATTATTGAAAAGTTTCTTGCGTATTACCAGCCGCTATTAAAAATCAAATACGATGATTTTAATAAACGCTTGAATGACTTGGATTCACTCTTAAGAATAGCTCAACGTTATAAAACAGTGGAACAATTTTTGGTGGACATGGCTTTAGAGCCACCGGAGAGAGCTTTGATAGAAGCTGGTAAAAAAGATAACACTGACTCCCCGCTTACCTTATCAACTATACATTCGGCAAAAGGCCTGGAATGGCACACGGTATTTTTAATCTATGTTGCAGAAGGGCACCTCCCGTCGTACCTGTCGTTAGAAACAGAGGATGAGATTGAAGAGGAAAGGCGCCTGTTTTATGTTGCCTCAACGCGCGCCAAAGTAAACTTGTTTTTATTAAAACCGCATATTGACCGATCTCCTAGGAGTTTTATGGACAATGGTGGATCGGTTTTTACTCAGGTTTCCCGGTTCCTTGAACAGGGCAATCTGCTTAATAAATTCGTAGATGTGCAGAGCTCAGGTGGCTCAAATGAGCTGGATGATATAGACATCGAAGATATTATTGGAGAAAAAAGAAGCGGAAATAAGGCCTTTTTTGAACATATAGAGGATTATTTTAGCGACTAAAAACAAGAAACCGTTTCTATTTTTTAAACAAAAAATAGAAACGGTTTCTGGATTTACCTTGAGATAGGGAAGAATGTGTGTTAGAATTTTATTATGATTATCAGTCAGCTTAAGCCTCTAGATGAGCTGTTATTTAGCCTCAAAGATTATAAAAAAATATTTATAGTAGGTTGTGGAGAGTGTGCAACTACCTGTAAAAGCGGCGGGGAAGTCGAAGTTCTTAAAATGAAGAAGGATTTGGTGAGCGCCGGTAAAATTATTACCGGCCACTGCATTCCTTCTGCACCTTGCGTAGCAGCTAAACTAAAAGGTGAGCTATCCAAGAATTTAAAAGCTTTGCGCCTAACAGATGCGGTTTTGGTTCTAGCCTGTGGTTTGGGTGTACAGTCGTTTAAGGATAATGACCGCCTGAATCTGGTAGTTTTTCCTGCCTGCGATACTATATTCGGCGCAGTAATGGATGCCAAGGGTGACTTTTTTGAAAAATGCTCGATGTGCGCCGAATGTGTTTTAGGTAAAACTGCAGGAATTTGCCCGATTACGCTTTGTCCAAAAGGACTGCTCAACGGCCCATGCGGTGGGGTGAATAAAGGTAAATGTGAAGTAGATAATCAAAAAGACTGCGCTTGGGTGTTAATCTACAATGAAATGTATAAAAATAAAAAATTAAAAGCATTAAAAGAAATTCACAAACCAAGGGATTTTCAGAAATCAGATAAACCACATAAATTAATTATGAAATAATATGGCAGACCCACTCCCTTATAGTGAAAAAGTAATGGATCATTTTACCAATCCCCGAAATGTCGGAGAGATTCCGGATGCCAGCGGTGTCGGTACCGTCGGCAATCCCGTCTGCGGGGATGTAATGAAGATGTATTTAAAAATAGAAAGTGAAATCATTGTAGATGTAAAATTTAAGACTTTTGGATGCGGAGCAGCAGTAGCTACAAGTTCTATGGTTACCGAGATGGTTAAGGGAAAAAGCATAAGTGAGGCATTAACTATTACTAATAAAGCGGTAGCTGAAGCCTTAGGCGGCCTGCCACCTGTTAAGATGCACTGCTCGGTTTTAGCAGAAGAAGCATTACGTTCGGCACTAAAAGATTATTATAAAAAGCAAGGAAAACCTGCCCCTTTTGAGGATAAGCAACATTCCCATGAAGGGGAAACTTGTTTGTAAAAACAAGGGGACGGTTCTCTTAAAAAAGAGAACCGTCCCCTTGTTTTAAACATTTACCATCCTATTTAGTCATGTTGACAAAGGCTCAAATACGTAGTAAAATTCTTAAGAGATTAAAAATACAGAAGGAGGAAGACCGAAACCGAAAAAGTATACTCATTAAAGATAAACTTTTAAGGAATAAGGTTTTTAAAAAGGCGAAGGTAGTGATGTTTTACATCGCTTTTGGTGGAGAAGTAGATACTAAGGAAATGATTAGGGAAGCTATAAAGTTAGGCAAGCTTATATGTGTGCCAATTTTCAGAAAAGATAAAGAAATTATGCAACCAGCCATGTTTGTTGATCATGCTAAATTAAAAAAAGGGCCCTATGGTGTTTTAGAGCCGGCTACAGAAACTTTTGTGAAGCCAGAAGATTTAGATCTTATTGTTGTCCCGGGATTAGCCTTTGATAAAAAAGGCAATCGTTTGGGACGCGGCAAGGGTTGCTATGACCGTTTCTTAAGTAAACTTTCTGATGATACGCCTTCTATAGGTTTGGCTTTTGATTTCCAGATACTACCCTTAATCCCCACCACAAGTTTTGATGTAAGCGTCAAAAAAATCATCTTCTCCTAAAACTCCTAAAAAATCCTGATAAGCAAGGTTAAAAAGGGGGATAGAAATGATTCTTAATATAGCAGTGCTTATATTTATTGCTCTGGCCGGAGCATACTCGGGTTATTTTCTAAGAAAACATGTCGCAGAGAAAAAACTAAAAAGTGCAGAAATAGAAGCTGAGCATATCTTAGAAGTAGCCAAGAAAGAGGTTTTGGATAAACGCCGGGAGGCGGAATTGGAAGCCAAGGATCTCTTGTATCGTATGCGTCAGGATTTTGAGCGGGAGACCAAAGACCGTAAGGCTGAAACGATAAATCTTGAAAAGAGATTGACGCAAAAAGAGGAGAATATCGACCGTAGGCTTGATCTCTTGGAGAAAAAGGAAAAAGAAATTGATGGGCGTAGCGAAAACCTTAAACGACAAGAGGAGTCCTTAAAAGTAAAAGATAATCAGTTGCTTGCTCTGGTGGCTGAAGAAAAAGAAAGATTGCAGAAAATTTCTTCTTTGTCTGCAGAAGAAGCAAAACAAATTTTACTTAGCCGCCTCAATGATGAATTAAATAATGAAAAGGCAATATTTATCAAGCGTCAGGAAGAAGATGTACGTAGTGTTGCCGATAAGAAAGCCCGCGAGATTCTAAGCTTGGCTATCCAGCGTTGTGCAGCAGAACATACAGTGGAGTCGACCGTAAGCGTGGTAAATTTACCTAATGATGAAATGAAGGGCCGGATTATCGGTAGGGAAGGCAGGAATATCCGCGCATTAGAGATGGCAACTGGAGTAGATGTAATTATCGATGATACTCCGGGGGCTGTGACATTATCCGGATTTGACGCTGTGCGCCGCGAGATTGCCCGCTTGAGCCTAGAAAAGCTTATCTCCGACGGAAGAATTCATCCGGGGCGTATTGAAGAAATCGTTGAGAAGACCAAGAAGGAGATGGACGAAAAGATCCGCGAAGAAGGAGAGCGGGCGGCTTTTGAGTCAGGGATTAATGGCCTGCATCCGGAAATAATTAAACTTTTAGGAAGGCTCAAATATCGCACCAGTTACGGCCAAAATGCCCTACAGCATTCAAAGGAAGTTTCCTTTTTATTAGGAATAATGGCATCGGAGCTGGGGCTTGATTTTAAACTGGGCCGCAGGATCGGGCTTTTACATGATATCGGTAAAGCAGTGGATCATCAGGTTGAAGGAACGCATGCTAAGTTAGGAGCTGATTTAGCCAAAAAATATAACGAGAGCGCCGAAGTTGTTTCAGCAATCGAATCGCATCATGAAGAGGCGCAGCCGCAGAGTATGTATGGAGTTTTAACCGTCGCCGCTGATGCGGTAAGCGCCGCGCGTCCCGGAGCCAGAAGGGAAACCCTGGAGATATATGTCAAACGCCTGGATAAATTAGAATCAATTGCTAATTTATTTAAAGGAGTAGAAAAATCTTTTGCTATTCAGGCTGGCCGGGAGATCCGCGTAATTGTACAGCCGGAGAAGATAAGCGATAGCGAAGCAATTACTTTATGCAGGGATATACGTAAAAAGATCGAAGAGGGGATGGAATATCCTGGTCAGATCAAAGTTACAGTAATCCGCGAGACACGCACGATCGAGTATGCTAAATAGTGTTGCCAGTAGGGACTGTCCCACGACAAGTTAAGTATTGTTTGGGAGATGCGCAAGAAATGAATATTCTATTTATCGGAGACATCGTTGGTTCACCAGGCAGAGAGGCGATTAAGAAACTAGTCGTGCCTTTAAGGCAGGAATTAAAAATAGATTTTGTGATTGCCAATGCGGAGAATGCTTCTGGTGGCTCAGGAATTACGGCTAAGGTTGCCGATGAGCTTTTTACTTCCGGAGTGGATGTGCTTACCTCCGGTGACCATATTTGGAAGAGGCCTGAGATTTTTGAGTTGATTAATCGGGAGAAAAGAATACTGCGCCCGTTGAATTTCCCCAGCGGAGCACCTGGCAGCGGCGCAGCAGTATTTATTGCCAAAAATGGTCAAAAGGTAGGAGTGATTAATGTAAATGGACGAGTTTTTATGGAGGCCCTGGAGTGTCCTTTTAAAACCACGCTTAAGGCCTGCCAGGAGCTGTCAGTAGAAACCAAAATTATTATTGTAGATATTCACGCCGAGGCTACTTCTGAAAAGGTTGCTTTAGGTTGGTATCTGGATGGTAAAGTTTCTGCTATTTTGGGTACGCATACGCATATTCAAACTGCCGATGATAAAATTTTGCCTAAAGGTACCGCTTATTTGACTGATGCAGGTATGACTGGTCCGTATGATTCGGTAATCGGTAGAAGAGTAGAAGATGTGCTTACACGTTTTTTAAGTTCTATTCCGGTTAAATTTGAGGTTGCCCAGGAAAATATCCAATTGCATGGGGCTCTTATTGAAATAAATGACAATACGGGTAAGGCAATTTCGATCTTAAGGGTTCAGAAAAAACTTTAGATGAATCGGGTTCTGTTACTTTTAATTGTTTCGTTATTTTTCTTAAGCGGTACCGGTTTTGCCCAGGTGCCCGATGAGCTGGAATTTAATTTAGATTCTAATTCCCCTACAGTCAGCCTTCCTAATATATATAAATCAAATATTGATTTAAGCGGTAGAGGTGCCCATCGCGATATAGCTTTACCTCAAACAATAGCTGCTAAAGATGCCCGGGATCTCTGGCAGGTGGATTTAGGTTTCAATAATTTTTATCGCCTTCAATATAATCTTTGGGAGATTCAGCAGCTGGCCGGCGACCAAACTGCTCAAGCTAAACTTCTGGGTAATTATGAAGAGATTATCAAAAAAATAAGCGATAGCGGTGGAACAGTAATCCTTAATTTGTTTGGCACTCCAAATGGTTTAGGCAGAGTGCTTGATAGAAACAGTGCGCCTCACAATTTAAAGGCATATAAAGAGTTGGTAAAGAATACCATCCGTAAATTAAGCTGTCAGAAGAAATATAATATTTGGTATGAAGTTTGGAGTGCGCCCGATCTGGAGGATTTCTTTTTAGGGGAAAGATCAGAATACTTGAATCTTTACCGTGTAATAGCAGAGGCCGTAAAAGAGTTACGCCAGGAAACTAAAATGAATATACCGCTAGGCGGGCCTTCGGTAAGTGCCTGGTTTAGGAATATTCAACCTAACAATATACTTTCACCCGAGGGCAGTTTGATCTATGAGTTAATAAAATATTGCTATAGTTATCGCCTACCCCTGGATTTTATTTCATGGCATGCTTATTCGAGCGATCCCCAAGAAGAAAAACAGGATACTATTTATAATAAATCTTTTATTAAACTTATCAGAGAGTGGCTAAGTTATTTTCATTTTGACAATAATATCCCACTGGTTGTCGATGAATGGAATTTTGATGGTATTGCTAATATGTCACCTAGAAGAGATAAAGACTCTTATATTTGCGCCAGCTATATACCATCGCGGCTTAAAAATATGTACGAGGCCCAGATAGATTATCAGGTTTATTTTTCCCTGGAGGATTTCGGCGGTAATAACCTGGGGGCAACCAGGAATGTAGGAGTTTTTTCATTTGATACGGAACATCCGGAATCAAAGAGCCACGCTAAAGCCAGCTATAATGTTTTCCGTATGCTCAATTTGTTGGGTAAAGAGTTATTCGTTTCCAAATTTAGTGACGAATTTGTGGGAGTGATCCCTACTAAGTCGCCTGATTATTTGGCATTTCTTATTTATAGCTATATAGATCCGCAAGCCGCGATGAATTATTTATCGCGCAAGGTAGTTTATTTGAATAGCGCCGATAGAAAAGCGGTTTTAGGCATAGTTAAATCTGACAGGATGCAAAAGATACTTTCCAAACAGCTAGATATTGCTACTTTGAGGCTTAGCGCCAAGGTCAAAGAGATGTTTGGCCGCGCCATAGAATTAAATAACCTGGTAAATAAATTTTCTTCGTTAAATCGTAAAATAAAAATTTCCATTAAAGGCCTAAAAGATACCTATATTTTTAGCAGATATATCGTAGATAATAAATGCAGCCGTGATTGTGAATTTAAACCAAAAGATGAAAAGGTTGTGGATTTTAGCCAAGGCTATATTGAGACAGTGGAATTAAGCCCATATTCAGTACAGCTGCTAGTTTTTAAGAAAAAGCCCGCGGCGCCTCCTGTAGTTTTGGATAATGCAGGTCAAACCACGACTGCGGCCTCCGAGATAAAACCAGAGGAAAAAGCCTTGGAAACAAAACCCGCTGAAGTAAAGCCAGCCGGGAATCCTCCTGAGGTAAAACCAGCGGATAAGGCTGAAACTGTGGAGACGAGAAATGCAGAAAATAAGTAAACATATTTATACTGTTTCTGAAATTACTCAGGTAATTAAAGGCTTGTTTGAAAATAGTATTGGTGAAATCTGGCTTGAAGGAGAAGTCTCTAATTTTAAAGCCGCCACCAGCGGGCATTTTTATTTTTCGCTCAAAGATCAAAATTCCCTTATCATGGCAGCGATGTTTGCCAATGCAAATAAGGGGTTGAAGTTTAAGCTTGAAGATGGCCTGAAAGTTATTTGTTTTGGGAAAGTTGATGTATATGGCCCGCGTGGCCAATATCAGATTATTGTAGAACGGATTGAGCCTAAAGGGGTAGGGGCTCAACAGCTGGCTTTTGAACAACTAAAGAAAAAATTAGAGTTAGAGGGACTTTTTGAAATAAGCCATAAAAAGCCTCTGCCGCAGATGCCTTTTTCTGTGGGGATAGTTACCTCACTTGGCGGCGCCGCAGTGCGCGATATCCTGCAAATTCTTAAAAAAGGAGCCTCTTGTGTAGATGTGGTTTTATGCGATGTAAGAGTACAGGGTGAACAGGCAGCCGTAGAGATTGCCCAGGCGATAAAAGACTTGAATGATTTTGGTAAATTAGATTTGATTATTGTCAGTCGTGGCGGCGGTAGCACCGAAGATCTTTGGTCATTTAATGAAGAGGTGGTAGCACGTGCGATTTATAGTTCCAGGCTTCCGGTAATTTCAGCTGTAGGCCACCAGATCAACACTACTTTATCAGATTTAGTTGCTGATGAATTTGTAGAAACCCCCTCGGCTGCAGCAAAGATTATTGTTGATAAGAAAAATTCTTTATTAGCACAGCTAGCTGGTTCTTTACATGAATTGAATTTTTCCGCCAGCGATCAAATCGGACAGCTAAAAAACAGGCTTACGGGTTTAACTCACATGCTCAAAAGCCCGGCTGATCGTCTGTTTGAAAAGCAACAACAGGTGGATGAATTATTTACCGGATTAAATTATAATATACGCCACTCTTTGGAATTAGCCTCTGAACGCTATGGTTCGTTAATTCAAAGGCTCCAAACTCTAAGCCCGCTATCCATATTATCCCGTGGTTATAGTTTAAGCATGCTTTTACCAGAAGGGTTAATTGTTAAAGACACTTCTCAGATAAAACCGGGGGATAAGTTACGGACAGTTTTACATAAAGGGTCCTTTATCAGTGTTATACAGGAGGTATTTAGTGATGAAAGAAAAACCAATATTTGAGGAAGACCTAAAAAAGCTGCAGAAGATTGTTGAGGAGCTTGCCAGCGGAAAAATTAGTTTGGGGGAATCGCTTAAGAAATATGAAGAAGGGATAAAAATCGCCCAATCCTGCTCGCAAGTCTTAATGGATGCCCAGCGTAAAGTCGAACTGCTTATGAAAAAGGACGGAAAATTTTCTTTAGAGAAATTTGAAGACTTAAGGATGGAAGGTAAATAAAATGTTTTTAGAGAAGATAAATTCACCGCAGGATTTAAAAAAATTAAATATTGAAGAACTAAAAATCCTGGCTCAAGAGATCCGTCAGAGAATGATTGAGGTTGTCTCTGGGGTCGGTGGGCATCTTGCTTCTAGCCTCGGTGCAGTAGAGCTGATTATTGCCCTGCATTATTCTCTGAATACCCCCAAAGATAAAATCATATTTGATGTTGGGCATCAGGCATACGCACATAAAATATTAACCGGACGTAATTCTAATTTTTCAACGCTTAGGCAATATCAGGGCCTAAGTGGTTTTCCTTCGAAGGATGAGTCGATTTATGATTCTTTCACTAGCGGCCACAGCTCAAATGCTGTTTCTTTGGGGCTAGGCCTTGCTTGTGGAAGAGACCTATTGCCTTGCCAGGAGCAGTTCAGGGTAGTTTCTGTGATTGGTGATGGTTCTTTAAGTGGCGGCCTTTGTTTTGAAGGCTTGAATAATGCCGGCCACCTGAAGAAAGACATTTTGGTAGTTTTAAATACTAATGAATTAAGCATTGCTCCGAATGTGGGAGCAATCAGTAACTATTTGAATAAGATTATTTCCTTGCCGGTTTACAACCGTTTCCATAATAACATAGAAAATTTTCTAAAAAGCCGTGTCCCACGCGGCAGTCGCCTGTTAAAACTTATGTCTAAGTTTGAAGAGGGGTTAAAAGGCTTGTTTGTTCCGGGTATACTATTTGAAGAATTAGGTTTTCGTTATTTTGGCCCGATTGACGGTCATGATTTAAGTAAGCTAACTGTAACCTTAAAGAATATCACAGAGATTAGAGGCCCGCGGCTTTTGCATATAGTAACTAAAAAGGGTAAAGGTTGTGAGTTTGCCGAAAAAAACCCGGTAAAATTTCATGGGATTGGCTGTTTTGATATAAATACAGGAGAGGTAGAAGTAAAAAAATCTAAAGTCGGAGTAAAAAGCTATACTGAAATATTCAGAAATAAATTAGTGCAGTTAGCAGGATCCGATAAGCGGATTCTGGCGATAACCGCGGCTATGCCGGAAGGAACAGGCCTGGATAAGTTCCGGGATAGTTTTCCAACGAGATTTTTTGACGTCGGGATTGCCGAACCCCATGCGGTTTGTTTTGCCGCCGGGCTTGCCAAGCAGGGATTTAAACCGGTGGTTGCGGTATATTCTACATTCCTGCAGCGCGCATATGATCAGATCATTCAAGAAGTTTCATTGCAGGGATTGTCGGTAATATTTGCTATTGACCGAGCAGGCATTGTGGGAGAAGATGGAGTTACCCATCAGGGGATATTTGATATTGCTTACTTAAGCAGTATTCCCAACCTAGTGGTTATGGCGCCAAAGGGTGGCCAGGAGTTGGAGCAGATGTTGGAATTTGCAATAGGGTTGAATCAGCCTGTGGCGATAAGATATCCGCGAGCAGAAACCACTCTGGTAGAGGATAGGCCTATTCCATTAAAGTTGGGTAAGGCGGAGCTGATTAAAGAAGGCAAAGATTTTACAATTGTTGCTTTGGGATCTATGGTTTTGGCTGCTCAGGAAGCAATTGAAATATTGAATAAAGAAGGATTATTTGGTAATTTAATTAATGCGCGTTTTGTTTGGCCCTTAGACATTAAATTAATTAAAGATGTAAGCGCCAAAACAAAATTTGTTTTTACAGTTGAAGAGGGAATAAAACAGGAAGGCTTTGGCAGCGCTATTGCCCAAGAATTAGATAAGCATGTTGAACGTATCGGACTGCCGTTTGAATTTATTCCTCATGGGGCAAGAGGGTTGCTTTTGGAAAAATATGGATTGACTGGTTTGGGGATTGCCACAAGCATCCGCCAGCATATAAAAAACAATGGCTAAGATTAAAATTAATCCTGATAGATGTAAGGGTTGCTTTCTGTGCGTAAATTTCTGTCCCAAGGGCTTACTTAAGAAAAGCGCCAAATTAAACAAAAAGGGATTAAATTTTGTGGAATTCGATACCAATGGAGAATGTATTGGTTGTATGCAATGCGCAGTAATTTGTCCGGATTGTTGTATTGATGTGTATAAAGAATGAGAAGCTTGGGATAAGCTGTAAGTCGTAAGATATAAGCCTTAGACTTAAAGCCTACAACTTATAACTTTTGTATAGTATTAAAAACCATGGTTAAAGCGAAGATATTATTAAGTGGTAACGAAGCAATTGCTCAAGGCGCCCTTCAGGCAGGCTGCAATTTCTATGCCGGTTATCCTATTACTCCCCAAAATGAAATTATTGCTTATATGGCTAAGTGTATGCCTGCCTGCCGGACAGGCAGGGAGCAATCCAAAGGAGTATTTATTCAAGCGGAATCAGAGTTGGCTGCAATTAATATGGTTTATGGCGCTTGCGCTGCCGGAGCAAGGTCGATGACTTCCTCTTCTAGCCCGGGGATAAGTTTAATGCAGGAAGGAATATCCTATATTGCCGGCTCTCAGCTTCCGGCGGTAATTGTCAATATTATGCGTGGCGGCCCGGGGCTTGGCAATATTGCTCCTGCCCAATCGGATTATTTTCAGGCTACCCGCGGCGGCGGCCATGGAGATTACCATTTGATAGTTTTGGCTCCTTCCTGTGTTCAGGAGGCATATGATCTTACCAAAATAAGTTTTGAGTTGGCGGATAAATATCGTATTCCGATTATGATTTTAGGAGATGGGATCTTAGGCCAGATGATGGAGCCGGTACATTTATCTAAAAAAAAGAATAAGGTTAATACTTTTAAGAATTGGGCGCTTACCGGTTGTAAAGGAAGAAAACCCAATATTGTTAAATCATTCTTTTTACGTGAAGGGGCCTTGGAAGAATTTAACCTTAAGCTCCAGGCTAATTATGAACAGATTAGGAAAAAAGAAGCCCGTTATGAAGGCATATTTTTATCCGATGCAAAAGTTATCCTGGTGGCTTATGGAACAATGGCGCGTATTGCCAAAGGCGCTGTTATTCAGTTAAGGAATCAGGGAAAGAAGATAGGGTTGATTCGTCCGATTACGCTTTGGCCGTTTCCGCAGGTGCCGTTTAGCATAAAAAATAAAAAGGTTAAATTTCTGGTGGTTGAGATGTCCTATGGCCAGATGCTTGAAGATGTAAAATTGGCAGTTTGTTGTAGGCAAAAGGTTGATTTTCTTGGCCGCTCAGGTGGTGGGGTTCCAAGCGAGGAAGAAATTATTAATAAAGTTAATAAAATATTACTTCAGTAAATGGAAAAAACATTTTTTCGCCCAGAGTCTTTGTATGATGTACCCACGCATTATTGTCCAGGTTGCGGCCACGGTACTGCGCACCGGCTGGTTGCTCAGGTAGTTGATGAATTAGGTATAAGAGAAAAAACTGTCGGGATAGCTCCTGTAGGGTGTGCTGTGGTGGCTTATGATTACTGGAATTTTGATTGTTCGGAAGCTCCCCATGGCCGGGCGCTGGCTGTGGCAACGGCTATAAAAAGAGTGCATCCGCAGAATATTGTTTTTACCTATCAGGGTGATGGGGACTTAGCTGCTATTGGTACAAACGAGACTATACATGCGGCAAACCGCGGAGAAAATTTAAGCGTAATTTTTATTAACAATACGGTTTATGGCATGACAGGGGGACAGATGGCTCCTACTACGCTTTTAGGCCAAAAAACCTCTACTTCTATTGAAGGTAGGGTAAAAGAGAAACACGGTTATCCATTGAAAATTTCAGAGATGTTGGCAATATTACCTGGGGTAGCCTATGTTGAGAGGGTCTCACTGCATTCACCTCAGGAAGTATTAAAGGCTAAGCGCGCAATCAAGCAGGCGTTTGAAAACCAGATAAATAATTTGGGATTTTCTCTAGTGGAGGTGCTTTCTCCTTGCCCGACTTATTGGGGGCAAAGCCCCAAAGAATCATTGGATTGGATTAGGGATGTGATGCAAAAAGAGTTCCCTTTAGGAAGGATTAAATGACCGAACGCATAATTATCGCAGGCAGCGGCGGTCAAGGGGTGATGCTTTTGGGAAAGGTCTTGGCAGAGGCAGCTATGCGTCAAGGCTGGCATGTTAGCTGGTTTCCTGCTTACGGGCCGGAGGTGCGCGGAGGAACCAGCCATTGCATGGTTACGATCTCTGATCAGGAAGTAGGCTCTCCTTATATAGCCAAAGCGGATTCGCTTATAATTTTAAACAATCCTTCACTGGGAAGATTTAAAGGTAAGCTTAAAAATAATGGTTTATTAATTCTTAATTCTTCTTTAGCTAAAAGCGATTCATATGCCAAAGTAAAAATATTACAATTCCCGTTTACCGATATTGCCATAAAGTTAGGCAATATTAAAGTTGCCAATATGGTGGCATTAGGCGTATATCTAGCTGCCAAGAAGATTATTAAGACCAAGAATATTTTAGAGGTATTTAAGTTTATGGCTCCTGCGGGTAATTTAAAAATTTTAGAGGTTAATGAATTGGCCTTGGCAGAAGGAGAAAAATTAAATCATGGTTAGAGTAAGGTTTGCTCCTAGCCCAACAGGGAATCTTCATATCGGCGGAGGACGTACCGCTTTGTTTAACTGGCTTTTTGCGCAGTCGCAAAAAGGTAAATTTATCTTAAGGATTGAAGATACGGATAAGGAGCGCTCCAAGCCTGAATTTGTCGACGAAATTCTTGATAGCCTTAAATGGTTGGGTTTTGCCTGGGATGAACTTTATTATCAAAGCGAGCGTTTTGACAGCTACCGGATGCACGCGGATAAATTGTTAAAAGCAGGCCTTGCCTATATTGAAAAATCTCCTGAAGGCAAGGAAGCAATAATCTACAAGGTCCCGAAGCAGAAGATAAAAGTGAATGATTTAATCCGCGGCCAGATTGAATTCGATTCTACGTTAATTAAGGATCAGGTATTAATTAAATCCGACGGAACCCCTACTTATAATTTTGCCTGTGTCGTTGATGACGCAGAGATGAATATTACGCATATTATCCGCGGGGATGACCATATTTCTAATACACCTAAACAAGTCCTTATTTATCAAGCCCTGGGTTTCCCATTACCGCTTTTTGCGCATCTTCCTTTGATTATGGGGGTTGACGGTGGCAGGCTCTCCAAAAGAACAGGTGCAACGGCTATTAGTGATTACCGCAAGATGGGTTATTTGTCTGAGGCATTATTAAATTACCTTCTTTTACTTAGCTGGGCTCCGGGAGACAATCGGGAATTGATCAGTATCAAAGAAGCGGTAAATTTATTTGATATAAAAAATGTAAATAAAACTGCAGCTACCTTTGATTTAAAGAAGCTGGATTGGATGAATAATCAATATCTTAAAGCTGCTGATCCGCAAAAGTTAATGGATGAGCTTGTTGTGCTTCTTGCAGCCAAGAACTATATAAACAAAGATAATTTTGACCGGGATTTCCTTTTAGGTTTAGTAAAATTATTTCAGGCCAGGCTTCCCAGGCTCAATGATTTTGTAGATTGGGCGGATTTTTTCTTTCTTGATGAGCTGATAATGGATGAGGATGCAGTAAAAAAATATTTAGCTACTGATCTATCTAAAGAGTTTAAACTTTTCGCAGATAGGCTTAAGAATTTAGCTGATTTTAATATTGTTAATATTGAAGGCGCTTTTCGAGAATTAGTGGTGGAGTTAGGTATTGAGGCTAAAAAGTTGATACATCCTGTACGCGTTGCCCTTACCGGAAAGACTATCGGGCCTGGCTTATTCGAAGTAATTTATTATCTGGGGAAAGAAAAAAGCATTAAGAGGCTCTTAAAATGGGTAAGATAAGAACTATGCGCCCAAAAAATATTTTTCCTTCTCACTTGATATTGAT
This sequence comes from Candidatus Omnitrophota bacterium, assembly GCA_028712255.1. Lineage (NCBI taxonomy): Bacteria > Pseudomonadati > Candidatus Omnitrophota > Candidatus Omnitrophota bacterium. Next base: position 29,056 of record JAQTQJ010000003.1, on the reverse strand, counting down.
AGTAAATTTATGTTATATTTGAGTAGAAAGTTTGGACAAAGGCAAGGGGTAAACTACCAGCGGGCAGGCAATGCCCAGGAGTAAAAGCCAATAAAATTTCCCCTTGCCTTTTTATTTTATGGTATTATATTAATAGTAAATTAGGTTAATGAGGGAGAGAATAATGATTGGGAAGAGTGTTTTATTTGGTATTCTTTTTATTTTTGTTTCTTTGGCTAGCGGATGTACTATAATTAAAGGAACAGGCGGTGCTGCTTATGGTATTGCCCAGGGCACTGGTTGTACTGCTGTTGCGGTTGCTCAAAACACAGCAGGAGGGTTTAGCCAGGGTTTTAAAGACGATGTGGGTTTTATTAAAAAAGCTGACAATTGGGTAAGAGAGAATCTTTGGTAGCTTTTTTAAGAGTAAATAAAACAAAATAGGGCGTTTTCCACCATGAGAAACGCCCTATTTTATTGCTTGATTTAACTTTTTATCCACGATATACTTTCTAACACATTTGCCCTGTCGTCTAATCGGTAGGACTTCAGATTCTGGATCTGACTATCTTGGTTCGAGTCCAAGCGGGGCAGCCATTGTTGACAACTATCCGAAACTCCGGGTAGCGATACAGTGGATGCAAGCGCCTTACAGGCTTCTGTAGGGCGCTTTTCGTTTGTAGAGGCTATTTCGGTGGGGAGGATGCTTTCCAGCGGCTCATCAATATACATATTGATTACCAACCGGTCGCTATAGACATAGATATCCTTAATCAAGGCCTGAATAAGGCTTTTCTGGGCTTCCGGAGGGGCATCTTCGAGGTGCTGGATGGCAAAGCCCATGGTACGGTATACGAGCTCACCGGAGGAGGCGTTTATGCTGGTGACTCTCTTCTGGGCCTGCAGCTTGTCTATTTCGTCTTCCAGCTTTACGATCTCAGTTTCCAATTCGGCCATTTTGTCTTTATAGGTTGAGCCTTTGGTTACTGTGTTACCCATGGCCAATTCCAGCAGCTTATTGGCCTGGTGCCGGAAGCCATTTAGTTTGGCTTCCTTTTCTTTAAGATCCGCTTCTATCTTTTTAAGCTTTGCCTGCGACTCAAGCATTGCGTCCCCAAGGGCCTTTATGATAATGTTTTTGTCCTTGGATGCCCGCCTGAAATAATCGATTATGGCTTTGTCAAAGGTGGTTGCTGAGATGCGCGCAGCCTTGCATCCCAGGGCCTGTTTGGAGCGGCTGCATTCATAATAAAAGAACTTTCTCCGGCCACGGCCACCTGAGAAATTGCAGACCATATGGCTTCCGCAATCGCCGCATCTAATGATACCGGCTAGGAGGTATTCGTAGAATCTTTCCTTCTGCACAAAGTTGTGGCCGGGGAGTCTTGCATTCAATATCTTATTAGCCCTTTCCCAGAGCCACTCCTCTACAATTGGAGGATGAGTGCCTTTATGATACTCTCCGCTGTACTGGATGTAGCCCTTATAGAAGGGATTCTTTAAGATCCTTGAGATAACCTGTCTGCGCCATTCCTTGCCGTTTAGAGTTTTTAGCCCGCGCCTATGTAGTTCAAGACCTACCTGCGTAAGCGATTTATTATCTGCGGCCATCTCCCAGATAGCTTTAAGATGGAGAGATGTCTTCTCATCAAGGACGATCTTGTGTGGCTGGCGGCCGTTAGGCAGAGGTTGTCCGTCTGGTATAAGCTTATATCCATAAGGCAGCATCCCGCCAACCCACTTGCCTTGGCGAACACGCGCTATGCAAGAGGCTTTCACACGCTCGCCGGTGAGTTCCCGCTCAAAGGCTGACAAGATCCCAAGTATACCAATGACCACTCTGCCTATGGCGGTTGAGCTGTCAAGATTCTCGCGTACGGATACGAAAGAGATCTCTTTGGAGTTGAATAGATCAATAAGCCAGTAGAGGTCACGGGTATTCCGGGTTAGGCGGTCAAGGCGGAAGAAGATTATTCCATCAAAAGGGGCAGTTTCTTTACGCACATGGTCGATAATCGTCTGGATGCCGGGCCGGTTGAGATCCTTGCCGGAGTATCCGTCATCGTCTATTCGGCCTTTGTTGCCTATCTTGGCGAGCTCGTATCCAAAGGCGTCCAGCAAGTTCTTGCAGTGATAAGCCTGGCTGTCCAAGGTGGTAAAGTCTCCCTGGGCCTGGTCGTCAGTGGAGCAGCGCGTATAGATAACGTATCGTTTTTTGTTGGTTGTTTTATCTGTCTTAGGTTTTATGATCATAGATTTCTACCACATTTGAGTGCAGGCATCCGCCAGGCAGAGGAGTATCTTCTGCCTGGCGGCTAAGAATAGCTATGCCTGGGCTTTCCGCGTTTTGCCTTTGCCCCAGCCAGCCTTCCATCTGGCCACAGCCCCGGCCACAATAGCATCAACAGCTTTCTGATCGCCGATGTTCTTGAGAACGTCGGCGAGTTCCTGCTTGTTAAGCACCCGGAAATTCTTAACTCCGCGCTGCTTAGCCGTCAGCATTAGTTCGTTGCGCGTGCTGCCTGCCGCTAAGACAATACCTTCCTTAGGCGACGGAGAATTATCGACCGGCGCTTTGGCTTTTTGAACTTTTGTTTTCTTCTTGCCGTAATGCTTGGCATGAAGCTTATGCAAAAACTCACGGTCTTTCTTTTTCTGCTCTGCAGTCATGTGGTAGTCACCTCCTTTCAGATTTTTTGGACACCCCAACCCTATAACAAAACCCCTACAAGTCAAGAGGAATCGATGCCTCTATATGTATATACCGATTTTTTTAACAATTTGTCACAGGAGTGTGACAGTTTGAGAAAAAAATCTGTATACATCTGTAGGGAGCAAATATGGCACGAGGGATAAAAGGCGATTTTAATAAGCGATTCGGGGACCGGATTCAGGTGGTTTACGCGAAGAACCTTTCGCCTTCACAGAGAGAGCAGCGAAATAGAAAACTCTGCGAGGCAGTGATAAAAGTTTTAACCGGCATCCTGGGCAGAGAGCCAACGCAAAGAGAGCTGTTTGGAATCGATGATCTTACGAAAGTAAAAAGGCACAAATAGCGGTATCTCTTTATATATTTATGAGACCTCCGTGATTTACTTCATAGTTTTAAAGGGCTAACGTTAGTTAGGGCTCATTTAAAGACACCTCAAGAAATAAAAAAAGGAGGTGTCTCATGAGTCTCAATTACGGAGGTTTATTTGAGAGTTGGGAGATTGCAGTTGCCAAGAAAGTTATTAATGATTACAGAAAAGAGCACACATATTTGGCGCGTGAAGGATTGGACGATTTATTGCAGGAATGTCTTATGCACTGGCTTGAGGTCCGCGATCGCTACGATACAAAACGTGGCGCTTCAAAAAGGACATATATGGCTGAGGTTGTTAGGAATATGCTTATCAATCTTGCCGAGAAAGCCAATGCTGATAAAAGGAGGGCGTTTTACGAAAGCGTATCCCTGGATGAACCCTTTGATGACAATGAAGATGAGCCTGCCTTAAAAGACAAACTCGCTGAAAGCGATGATGTCCTGCCGCAAATTAAGTCTGAACTCAAGTTAGAACTTTCCAGAGTTTACCAGAAGCTTACTCCGCAGCAACAGAAATTATGCAAGCTGCTTGGCGAAGAAGGCCTGACTATCAGCGAGGCCTCTAGGCAGCTTAATAAACATAGAATGATTATTCATCGTGAGATAGCTCGGATAAGAGAACTCTTTGAAAAGGAGGGACTAAGGGACTACCTGAAATAATTCTTACACGAGGTGTGACAGTTTAAGAAAAAAATCTGTATACATATATAGAGGCAAAGAAAATGACCGATATATGCAAGTTCAAATTCCAGGAAAAGATAGGCAAGAAAGCTATTGAGAAAGAGATAGCCCGCGCGATTGAAACCGCTGAATACAACTTTGGCCAGGCACGGGTAAGGCTTCATACCAGCTATCTAGCCACAAATGACAAGATAGCTATTGATACCTCTAGCGATGTAGGCGAATACATTGCTCAGATATTTATCGGAATAATGACCCGCAAGCTTGGCGAGGATAAATTTACCGTGGAAAGAATAAGGAGGGGCGAGGAGCCATGAAAGTTACTCAGGGACTAAATAAACTCTATAAAGGCTTGAGCTGGTATAACCGCGATAAACTTGCCGAGGCAAATCGGCCGTTTGGCAAGGATCCAAAAGAATTCATAAGGATGCTGATTTGGCTCTTTGTAATTTCGTCGATCCTTATCGGTATTATTTTAATCATTGGAAGGCGGTAAAGAACAATGGATGATGGCCAGGGAGATTTATTCTTATCCAAGGAGAAGCAGCTTTTGAACTGGTGTAAGCAAAAGAGAATTTTCTCTAAAGCCGAAGTTATATCCTTTGGCACTAAGAATTATTATCTCCGGGCCGACAGAACAGTCAGGGATTTTGTCCGCAGAGGCATAGTAAGAAAAATAAGCAAAGAAGAATGCGTCCAGCGTAACCTCAAAGGCAAGATGGCCTGGTACGAATTTGTATTCACTTAAAAGGCATTTTTATGGGAAACGAAAAGATAGATATCAGGGATTTGCGCGACGGCAAATTCCTTTGGATAGATAAGGCAGCATTAAGACTCATTAGCGAGAATGCCGGGACAATGGGCGTTGCTGTTTATTCATGGCTTTGTTATTACGCTAATTTTAAGGCGCAGGACTGTTTTCCGTCTGTTACCACATTGGCATATCACTGCGGAGTATCCCGGCGCACGATCATGCGGGCAGTAAAGCAGCTGGAGCGGTTGAAGGCTGTTGCGATTGAGAGGAAGAAGGGTAAGCCGAATATTTATAAGCTGCTTAATATTTCAGGAGTGAAAAGTTATCCACAACCAAGTAGTGACATTGATGTCACCAGTGACAGGGCTGTCACTGGAGTAGTGACACAGGTGTCACCAGAGGTAGTGACCGGTGTGTCACCCGAACAAGAGATATATAACAAGAGATAACTAACAAAAGATAGTAGTAGAGGCTGTGAAATTGTGCATAACTCTGGTTATTGCTTAAAAGAAAGCTTGCGGGTCCTTCCAGGCGGGTGTGCGGCGCGGGTCGGGCGAGGCGCGGGCTTTCAGTGATTGTAGGTTTAGAAATTGATGTCAATGTCAATGAAAATGGGCACCTACGGGGCAAAACGGGGCGTCCCTTTGATTATTTAAGTCAATATGGGTCAATATGTTAGGAAAAGGAGGGATGCGTGGCAAAAATCAATATTAAGCCTGCGATTAGTGACATAAAGATATCGGAAATTAAACCGGCGCCTTATAATCCGAGGGAAATATCGAACGAGGCCTTGGCGGGCCTGCGGCATAGCCTGGAGAAGTTTGGCTATGTGGACCTATTGGTGGTAAATAAGCGCAATATGCATATCATTTCAGGGCATCAGCGGTATAAGATTTTGCAGGCGGAGGGCGTTGAGACCGCACCGGCTATCATAGTTGACGTTGACGAAATTCAAGAGCAGGCAATGAATGTCACGCTTAATAACCAGGAGATTGCCGGACAGTGGACACAGGCTCTTATTCCGCTTTTAGAGAGGCTGCGCAAAGAGGCGGCTGATGATTATCTTGCGCTTCGGCTCAAAAATTTACGGGATAGCGTTGGCGACATGGGTGTTGAGAATATTGGCGACGGCAAAACGCTTCCGGATGATATTCCTGAACCGCCCAAGGAGACGATTACTAAAAAAGGCGACCTTTGGATATTAGGTGATCATCGGCTTCTCTGCGGGGATTCTACAAGCGACGAAGATGTTGCAAGGCTTATGGCTGGAGAGAAAGCAAGTTTGTTTGCTACTGATCCGCCTTACTGTGTCGACTACACCGGAGCTGATAGGCCTACCGGCGGTCACGATTGGTCCGGTGTTTATCATGAGGTCGACATTCCGGATGCCAAGGAATTCATAAAAAAGTTTTATGAGGTGGGGCTTAAACATATCAAAGAAAACACAGCGCTCTATCTTTGGCATGCCTCAAAACGAAGAGGCATGATTGATGAAATCTGCGATGATCTCGGAGTTCTCGTCCATCAGCAGATTATTTGGGTGAAGCCTTGCGCAGTATTAACGTATTCGTTTTATTCGTGGAGGCATGAGCCTTGTCTTCTTATGTGGGTTAAAGGAAAAAAGCCGCTTTATAAGCCAAAGGACAAATCTATCGGCAGTGTGTGGATGGTCAATTTCTTTCGGTCCGGCGATCCTACGAAGCCTGAATATCATACTGATGTTTGGGAGCTGGACTGGGAAGGTAAGAAACGTAATCCCGGACTGCATCATCCAACGGTTAAGCCTACCGAGGTATTTGCTATTCCTATGCGCGTGCATACGTCACCCGGAGATATCTGCTACGAGCCGTTCAGCGGTTCCGGTTCGCAGATCATTGCAGCAGAACGGTTAACTAGGCGCTGTTATGCAATGGAGATCGAGCCTATCTTTTGCGACGTGGCCGTCAAAAGATGGGAAGAATTTTCGGGGAGAAAGGCGCATAGAGAAAATAGTAATGGATGAAAAAAGTCAGAATCTAATAGAGATTGCCCGCAAGAAACGCTACATTTCTCTTGTTGAGAAACTCCAGCGGGGGACACTATCTGCCAAAGAGCTTAAGGAGCTCGAGGAGTTTGAAAAATCCGAGCAGAAGAAAGAAACCGATGTATTTGACGGGACGGTCGACCTCGGAACAATTTCAGTATTCTTAGAAAAATCACCCCGCATGGTCCGGCGTTACATCAAACAGGGAATGCCGGTTATCCGGGACGCTTCAGGCGAGATTTCACGCTTTAAGGTCAGCGATGTTTTTAAATGGTTCTATGCCTCGCAGAATCCCGAAGACGGCAGCAAAGATTATTGGGAAAACGAATACCGCAAGAACCGCGCTAAATTAAGCGAACTTGAACTGAAGCAGAAAGAAGGAGAACTTATTCCTTTTGCGGATCACGCTTCAATTGTTAAGAATCAAATAAGAGGGATTAAGGCCGGTTTTTTGCGGCTTCCGAAATACATCGCGCCAAAATTGTATCAACAGGATCCGAAGGTTATGTGCGAAATGTTAGACGCGGAGTTGCGTTATATCATCAATCAATTCGCGGGTGTGAAAAATGGGGATAAAAATAGCAAAAGCGATAGTTAGCACCGTATTGCCTTATGCGGCAGAAGAGTGGGTTTTGCCGAATAAGATGACGGTGAGCGAGTGGGCGGATACGTTCAGACGCCTTGATGTTAAGACTTCCGCAGAGCCCGGGCAGTGGTCGACAACAAGGACACCCTATTTAAAAGGGATCATGGATGCTTTCACGGATCCGTTTGTTGATGAGATAACAGTTATGGCTGCATCTCAAGTTGGTAAGACTGAGGCAATGTATAATATGCTGGGTTATGTAATCGACCAGGACCCGGGTCCGACGCTTATGGTCTCGCCGCGGGCCGATGATGCAAAGAGCGTTTCGTATAATAGAGTCCGCCCGATGATTGAAGCATCGCCGGTATTAAATAAATATCTCCCCGAGAATCTCGATGATATCACGAAACTCGAATATCATTTTGACCGCATGATCCTGTATTTCGCAGGATCAAACAGCCCGGCTGATCTTGCGTCAAGGCCTATCCGGTATCTATTTCTGGATGAGGTTGATAAATATCCGAAGTTTTCGGGCCGCGAGGCAGATCCGATAAAACTTGCTTCAGAGAGGCAGAAGACTTTTTGGAATAAAAAGACAATTAAGGTTTCAACGCCTACTACACGCGAAGGTTATATCTTCCGGGAATATGAGAAGTCAGATCAAAGGAGATTTTACGTTCCCTGCCCTCATTGCGGGAAATTGCAAGTTTTGGTATTTGGTCAAATCAAATGGCCGAGAGAGGAATCATCGCCGGAGAGAATTAAAAACGAGCGGCTTGCCTGGTATGAATGTTTCTATTGCGGCAGAAAGATAGAAGACGCGCAGAAGCAAAAGATAATGTTAAGCGGAGAGTGGATTCCGGAGAAGAAAGAGAAAAACAGAAACCGCGGTTTCTGGATCAGCTCTCTTTATTCTCCTTGGCTTACATGGAGCGATATCGCAGCAGAGTTCTTAAAGTCTAAGGACTACATTGAGCTGTTGATGAATTTCGTCAATTCGTGGCTTGCGGAGGTTTGGGAAGAAAAGATTGAAGAGACAACGGTAGATAAGGTGCGCAATCTCGCCCGGGATTATGACGAGGGAATTGTTCCGGATGATGTTTTGGTTTTGACTGCAGGCGTTGACGTGCAGAAGGATCATTTTTATTTCGTCATACGAGGCTGGGGATATTATGAAGAATCATGGCTCATCCGCGCAGGACGAGTTGAGTATTGGGATGACCTAGTAGAGGAATTGTTCAAAACGGAATATAAAAGATTAAGTTCAGCGGAAACTCTCACTGTCTATATGTCATGTATCGATTCGGGATTTAAAACCGATGAGGTATACCGGTTTTGCCGTCACTGGGCCGATAAGACTAAAGCGATCAAGGGAGTTGAAGAAATTAGCGGAGGTCGTTTCTATCGTGCAAACAAAATAGATATCAATTCGCGGACCGGGGCAGTTATTCCAGGAGGCCTTGTTTTATGGCATTTGAACGTAACGCAGTATAAAGACAAAATCAATCGGCTCGTCACTTCTCGGGATCCGGTTAAATGGCACATCTTTAAAAATTCGAACGAGGAGTATTTAACTCAGTTTACTTCCGAACACAAAATATTAATACGTAACCGCACGACTGGCCGGGCAAAGGAAGTGTGGCAGAAAAAGAAAGAGGCGGCAGCAAATCACTTTCTCGATGCAGAGGTTTATGCCTTGGCTGCCGCAGACATTATCCGGGCATTAAATATCCGCAAAGATGATTCGACAAGAGTTTATCAGCCGAAAACTGAAGTCCAAGGCCATTCAAGAGAGGCTTGGATCCGCAAAAGAGAGGGCTCTTGGCTTTGATGGGGCGATGGCTTGAGAGAAAAGAGAATTGGTTAAAAAATGAAAATCATTCAGGAAATGTTGATGTTAGAAAAAGAAGCGCCGGTCGCCCCGGGAATACAGGCGATGATTATGCTGTCAGGTTTATTCCACTTAGGTGTCCAAGATGCGGATCAAAGAAGATCCGCTGGTATGCGAGTCATCCGCCGGTCAGGTATCACCGCTGCAAAGAATGCGGCTATAATTTTAAGTCTATAGAGCAAGAGGGCTAAATTTGAATTATTACTATAACAGCATAACGACCCTATTGCCAAAAAACTGTATTTGGGTAATATTGAATTAGGAAACTTAAAAAGCGGCAGTAGCTGATCACTGCTGCCGCGCCCAATAGCAGCAAAAACCCGATTCCGATGCATCGGTTGGAGTCGGGTTTTTTATTGGGATGAGGCAAAAGGAGTTTTTTGTGAGCGTGCCCACGAAGCAGGAGATGCTTGATAACGTCGAGAATGCCATTAACGCCAGGACGACTGGCGGCGCTGTGCAATCTTATTCTATCGGCGGAAGGAATCTTCAATATATTCCCCTTACTGAACTAATAAAGCTGCGCGACCAATTGCGCAGAGAAATCGCAGGCTCAAACGACACTACCACATACGCAAAATTTGATAAGCCGTCATGAAAATTAAAAATAAACTTTCAGAAAGAATCGCGGGCGCAATAGACAATATCGTTTCTTTCTTTTCCCCCAAGGCCGGGTTTAAGCGCAGGATGTACCGCGAGGCAATAAATATTTCTCAGAAGTTCGGCGCGTATAAAGGCGCAAGCAGGGACCGCCTAAGGTCGTCATGGATTCCCGGAGGAGGCTCGGCAGACCAGGACTTGCTGCCTGAATTATCCGATATCCGGGAGCGCAGTCGCGATTTAAACAGAAATGACGCGCACGCCGCAGGGATTACCTCAACGATGACTGTAAATGTCATCGGCACCGGCATCAGGCCTCAGAGCAGGGTGGATAAGGAAGAACTTGGCATAGACGAGGGGCTGGCAGACGAATTCCAAAGAAAAGCCGAAAAGGTATGGAGGCGCTGGACTCCTTATGCTGATGCCGGAGAGCGCATGGACTTCTATGAGATCCAGCAGTTAGTAGACAGGCAGATCTTAGAAAACGGCGAGGCAATAATCGTCCCGTTGAGATTGGAAACTAACGGCAGGCCGTACCCGTTGGCCCTGCAAGTGATTGAGTCAGACAGGCTCAACACCCCGGCTGATAAAAAAAGCGACAAGGCAGTCAGGTCTGGCGTCAAGATCGGAGAAAACGGCGAGCCGGTTTCCTACTTTATTCAAAAGACGCACCCCGGAGATATCTATCACCGGTCTGCGGAAGAAGCAAAGCAGTATATAGAAATCCAGTCCAAGGGCGTAATGGGCAGAAGAAATATTTTTCATTTGTATTATGTTTTGCGTTCAGGCCAGACCAGAGGCGTTCCCTTTTTTGCTCCGGTATTGACCTATTTTAAAGATTTAGCCGAGTATACCGAGGCAGAGCTGGTTGCCAGCCGTATTGCAGCATGCTTCTCACTTTTTATAACTTCCGAGGCCTCGATGGATGTGGCAGTCAATTCCGCCTACGAGCGAAATCCTTCCGGTCAGATGCTGGAATCCTTAGAGCCCGGGATGATTAAGCATCTTATGCCTGGGGAGACTATCACCTCATTTAATCCCCAGAGGCCGAGCGCGACGTTTGAACCGTTCGTAGACAGAATCTTAAAAGCCATATCCGCAGCCCTTGGCCTTCCGTATGAGCTGGTGGCAAAAGATTTCTCTAAGACCAATTACTCAAGCGCAAGGGCAGCTCTCTTAGAAGCCAGGAGATATTTTAAGGTTAGGCAGGAATGGCTCTCCCAAAAGCTCTGCCAGCCGGTCTGGGAGATGCTTTTGGAAGAGGCGTACTTAAAGGGCGAGCTGGAGGCCGCTGAGTTTTACGAAAAAGGCAGGCCAAGATCTGCATGGCTGAGGGCAAGATGGATTGCTCCCGGCTGGTCCTGGGTGGATCCGCTTAAAGAAGTAAAGGCATCCAGGGAGGCTATTACGGGAAATATCTCAAGCTTAGCAGATGAAGCAGCTGGGCAGGGCAAAGACTGGGAGGAGATTTTGGAGCAGAGGGCAAGAGAAGAGCAGAAAAGAAAAGAGCTCGGCCTTCCGGAGACAACCGCTGACTCAAAAATTCCTAAAGACGGGGGAACAGAGGAAGCACAGCAAGAAGAAGAGATTCGTCAGATTCTAGAAGACGCCGGAGAAGTTACAAAGAGAAATGAGAACTTAAGCAGCGAGCTTGCGAAGATAGGGAACGATAACAGCGCCTTAAAAGAAGAGCTCTGCGGAATAAAAAATAAGCTTTCGGAGGTTTTAGCTAATGGATAAGAAAGCCGTCCTTTTAGAACGAAACAAAATCAGCCGGCTATTAGGCACCCAAACCGAGGACGACAACTTGGAGAGAAATATCTTTCTGCTTAAGTCTTTAGACCGGCAGAAGGACATCGTTGATATCATCGCTAAGGTCTATGTGCTGATAAAGGACGGCAAGGATTCCCAGACGTTTGAGGATATCAGGAATGAAGTCCGCGAGCTCATACAAGCCCTGGATAAATATCAGGAAACGCTTGGCAAAGAATTCAGGGTGTTCGTCAGTAACTTTCCTGACGCCGTGAGAGAGGTCAAGATATCCAACGCGCAGGATTTAAGAAGCGAGCACCCGAAAGAGATAAGGGTATCCAACTTAAAGGAAATAAAACCTAAAGAATTTCCTGATGAGGTAAGCATTAAAAGACCTGTTTGGTATAAAGAGTTCGATTTCGGAAAGTTATTTAATTTTTTCAAAGATTCGAGCGAGGAGTTCTGGAAACAGCTCAAGGCGATTATCTTCAATAGTTTTGTCAAGAACACAAAGCCCAAAGAGGCAATACCCGTCAGGCTGGTGACTGAAGACGGCGAGAAATTTTATCGGGCCGGTAATGTCTACGTCGGAGGCGGAAGCGACGGCGCGATTTTAGCGGAACTTAGGAAATTAATCGGCTTTGAAATCCCGGCTTTCGATTATATCGCCTTGACTTATGTATCTTCCGGAAATGGCCAGGGAGAAATCGAAACCGTGACATACAAAAAGGGCGGCGTTTCAGGCACCGCGGTTGCGGTCTTGACTTTAGCTTATAATCCGGGAAACGAGATCGCCACCATAACCAGGAACTAATATGTCGATGAAATTTAATCCCATCACAGGCAAGCTGGACGTGGTCGAAAAAGGCGGCCGGGAAGAAGGGAGTTTCGGTTGCACGAACCAGGCTATTCCGGCAGGCACGACTTACACGCTTGTTATTCCCCTGGGTCGCGCGGACTACAAGATGGGGCATTTGCTTTTATACGTCCCGCAGGCAGCGGTTTCATCCTGGCGCAGGGCGCATTCTTACATCATGTTCACCACCGACATAAACAATGCCAAAGCCCAAAGCGCAGGTATGAGCACGAATATGATTAGCCTTTGCGTTTTTTACGACTGGTGGGTGAAAGGGTACGCTTACGAGGATGACGGTTTTCTTTCAGGGAACTTTTATAACAATACGGGCTGGCAATTGGTCAGGATAAAGAGCGTTCAGATTGTAGGCAATACGATCGAACTGGTCCTTCAGAACTCCCATGCCACGCAGGACGCAAGCGTAACCATAAAAGGCAATTATCATGTCTACAAATAAAATCCTCATGTTTATCAATGGCAGTCCGTTCGATAGCAACGGTGGCCTGGGCGTGCATACCCGCTATTTATGCGATGGGCTCAGGAAATTCGAAGACATAGAATTGACGCTCATTTGCGCTGATTATTACACCCAGGAGGGCGGACTTTATTTGATGGGAAACAAGAAAAAGCGCGTCCAGCCCGAGGATTGGAAACACGAGCCGAATCATTACCGGTTATTAGAGGTTTATAACACCAACCAGCTTTTGACCAGGGTCGGGTTTCTGCAGAAGATTATTACGGATGATATTTTTCTCGAGAACGCGCTCGCCTTTCTTGGCCGGGAGAGATTTGATCTGATCCATCTGCACGATACCAACCTCTGGGGCGTGGTCAGGCATTTGAAGGCCTTGTATAAATGCCCTGTCCTTTTGTCCTGTCACCTTAATTTATTCTTATCCCACGAGCGGATTCCCGAAGATCCCTTTTATCTTTATGACATCCAGCAGGAGGGCTCGGCCTTGTATTCGTGCAATAAGCTGTTGACGGTATCCGAGTATTACAAGCGGGCGATGCAGGAGGAGTACTGGCTGGAGGAAAAAATAGAAGTGGTGCCTAACGGAGTGGATTACGAATTTTTGCAGGGCATTAAATACGACGAAGAACTCAAAAGGAAATACGACAAGCCCCTGGTGGTATTCGTGGGCCGCATGGTCCCGACCAAAGGGGTCTGGCAGATTCTGGAGGCGATCAGGCAAATACAAGACCATCATTTCGTTTTGATCTCTGCCCTTTCGCCGACATTGGAGCCATGCAACCCGCTTACCCATGAAATCAAGAAGATGAAGGAGCGATACGCGAATTTCGAATGGCTTAACTTTTGCCCTCAAGAGGAGAAGTGGAAATTGATGAAGATTGCGGATATCGCGATTATGCCCTCTCTACACGAGCCGTTTGGAATCACCGCCCTGGAATGGATGGGCCTGGGAGCGTCCTTGATAGTAAGCAACACCGGAGGCTTGAAAGAATTTTGTAATGACGATAATGCGATCTTGATTGAGCCCACCGCAGAGAGCTTGATTAAGGCTATCAGAAATCATAAAGCCGTTCCAGAAAAGTTACGGCAGGCAAAAGAAACAGCTAAGCGATATTCCTGGAAGGAAATCGCAAGGCACACAAAAGATATTTATTTATCGATGATATGAAAGTAATACAGCTTAAAAACCCCGAAAGTTTACCGTCTGGTATTTACAGGCAAGACCAGGCCACGCATTTGCGGATATGCAAATACGAAGAGGAAATCTATCGGTCTGGCCAATATCGCGATAAGCCCGGGTATTTCGTCGTTTATACAGCCAAGTGTTTTAAGCAGGGCGGGATCTATATCGAGATTCCCAACTGGCCCGGCGAAGAGTTCAGAATCGAAGGTAGGGAGTATGACGAGATGAGGAATATCAAGACTACAGCGAAGTCATTGGCTGACGATGTAGCGGAAATCATAGCAAAATTCCTTATCGACAAAGGACACGTCGAGGGGAAATTAGTCGATTAAAAAAAGGGGGATGAATATGCCATATTCCAAAACCGAAAACATACCGAAAGCAGCCTTGAGGTTCAGGGAAGCAGATGAGCCTGTTGCAATTCTCGCCTTAAAAGAAGGCGAAAAAACAAGCAAGCGGAAATTCAGCATGGTTGCGCACAGCGGGAAGGTAATGCTTAACCACTGGCTCTGGGGAAATTTGGCCATAGATTTGTCCGGAGTCTCTATAGGCCGTGAGAAAAAGCCTGCGCTGCGGGAGCATAATTCTAACCGCATTGTCGGCTGGACCGAAGGCGTTCACATAGATGAGAAAAGAGGCATTATTGCCGATGGGATTTTCTCGGAAAAGACCGAGGACGGCAGAGAGGCCTTAGAGCTTGCCGATGAAGGCTTCCCCTGGCAGGCTTCTATTTACATCCCGCCTCTGGCAATTGAGAGGGTCAAGGAAGGCGAGACAGCCGAGGTCAACGGCCAGAAGCTTAAAGGCCCCGGGACGATATTCAGGAAGTCTGTTTTAAGGGAGGTCTCTTTCTGCGCTTTGGGAGCGGATGAGCATACCTCAGCTACCGCCCTTAAGGATAAGGGCGAAAATATAGATTTAGATATCGAGATAATCAAAAACAAAAATGAGGAGGTGGAGAATATGGAACTATCAACTTTAACATTGGAGATGTTAAAGACCGAGAGGTCGGATTTAACCGAAGTCCTTTTGAAAGAAGGCAGGGAAACAGGCAGCCAAAAGGAGCGCGAGAGGATTCTTGCTGTTTTAAAAGAGGCTAAGGGATTTGAGGGTATGGGAGATCTTGCCCAGGAGGCAATAGAAAAAGGCGACAGCGTGGAGGCTGCGCTGGGAAAATTCAAAGACAAGAGGCTTGCAGAACTCGAAAAGAACGCGCCTTCAAATCTTGGGCCTGACGCAGATAAAAATCCGCCTAAGAAACAGAAAACTCACTTGGAGCTCGCCAGGGCCTACAAGGATGAGCATAATTGCAGCATGACCGAAGCATTAAGGGCTACGGCAGAAAAAAGAAAACCTTAATAACGAAGGAGGAAAGTAAAATGTCACAGTTTAATATCGGTTCAAAGGCTTTTACGGCAGGAGAGGATTTAGAGGCTTACCGCAGGGTAAAGTTATCCGCAGGAAGCGGAACCCAGGTTGAGTATGCGGACGCAGGCGAGGCATTTATCGGCATAACCAGCGCCAAGGCAGTGTCCGGAGAGATGGTCTCAGTTGATCTAAAGTCAACCGGCAGGACCTTTAAGGTCGTCGCAGCCGGAGCAATAGCTGTAGGCGGGAGCTTCTACGGCGCAGCTGACGGCAAGGTAAGCGCTACAGTAAGCGGATCGATTCAAGGCGTGGTCCTTGAAGCCACAGGCTCAGACGGAGAAATCGTAGAAGGGTTGTTAGCGTAATTAAACAGAACAGGAGGATTCAGATGGGAGTTGATTATCAGGGAACAAGAGCAGTGCCAAGGATGGAATTAGGAGAGGCTGCTTTGGAGTTTATCCAGCAGCAGAATGAGTTTATCGGGACTCAGGTTTTGCCGATATTCTCTACCAAGAAAAAAGCAAGCATATTCCCGGCAATCACCCGGGAGAGCATCACTAGAGAGGCTGACACCAAGCGCGCGCCAAGAGGCAATTACAACCGTGACGGTTTTTCAGCCAAGGACAGGCAGTATAACTGCGAGGAGTTTGGCTTAGAAGGCCCTCTGGATGACGGAGAGCGAGCCCTGTATGCTACCGATTTTGACGCAGAGCTTACCACAGTGCAGATCGTAACCCGCAGGGTCCTGCAGGCGCAGGAAAGGCGGATTGCTGCGGTAGTTTTTAACGCCACTACCTTTACGGGCGCCCCTCTGTATACGGATAATTCCGCTAACCCCTGGGATAACGTGGCTACAGATGCCGTAGCGCAGGTAAGAGCGGCCCGGGAGAAGGTGCGCCAGAACAGCGGCTTAGAGCCAAACGTCTTGGTTATAAGCAAGGCCAACATTGATCGGCTGCTTGTAAATACCGGCATAAAGGATGCCATCAAGTACGTGGCGCGCCTGACGGAAGCGGAGATCTTAAATGCCCTGGCAGATATCCTGGGTATTCAGAGGATCATTGTCGGCAAAGGAATTTACAATTCCGCAAAAGAAGGCAAGGCCTTTGTTTCAGCGGATATCTGGAGCGATGACTACGCGCTGGTTGCGGTAATCGACGCTTCAGAGAGGCTTTCTGTGCCAAGCGTAGGCAGGACCTTCTTGTGGAGTGCAGACAGCCCGGATAATGCAACGGTCGAACAGTACCGGGATGACGCAGCCAGAAGCGATATCTTTCGCGTGCGCCAGCATGTCGATGAGCTGATCATTGACCCGTATTTTGCGCATCTGATGAAAGTCGACGCCTAAATAAGGTGAGCCGGGGGGAATCAAATCTCCCCCGGCTTTCTTTGAAAGGACAGGTCATGACTTTTAAATCGCAAGTTACGCAGGATGTAATAAAGGTTTTTCTTGACGGAGCTGCATTTGCGGAAGATTTGACATATACGCCTAAGGCTGGAGTGCCGAAAATAATTAAAGCGGTCATAATCCGCAAACGCTTAGATCCGGCTTATGAAGATACCGGTCGCGTGCTTCTTAATCAGGGTGAAATCTTTATTGCCAATGATGCAGCAGCGGGTGTTACCTCAATAAATAAAGGCGGAGATATTGTTTCATTTGCTGAAACAATCGGAGGCGCGGTTATCAGCTGGATAGTTGCGGATATTTTAGACCATGACGAGGGCATCTGGCATTTGCTGGTGCAGAAATGAGCGAATTAACGTTAGAGATAAATACCAGGAATCTTGAGCGGGCTTTGAGGATGTTTCCGAAGGAGCTTAAATACGAGATTGCCGACGGCATGGATCACATCAGCCGCAAGTTCTTAAAAACATTCCGTCAGGAACGGCTGCAGGGCCCTCCGGGAATAAAGGGCAGGCCGCACGGCATATTCACGCACTTCAGCCGGGCAAGTTTATTATCCCAGAATATTGAAGGCATGGGTATGGTGATTTTTTCAGACTCAAAGATTGCGCGCATGCACGAGGAAGGGGCAACGCTTAAGAATCCAGGAGGCGGAAAGCTTGCAGTGCCTTTATCGGCGCGCAAAGAATTATTTACAGCAGACGGCAGGTTAAAAAAACAATACCGCCAGCCGAGATTGCTTAAAAATGTTGTGCCTATTCAACTGAGAGGTAAGACCTTCCTAGCCAAGGTTAAAAAGAAACTGCGCGAACTCTTGCCTCTTTTTGTCTTAAAGAACAGCGTGCGCATCCGGCCGAGACTGATGTTCTACAAAACCTGGGATGAGATGCAAAACGAGCGCATCCAGATTTTAAACAAATCTATTGAAAAAACGCTGAATAAAGTATGACCGTCAGAGAAAGCATTTTAGAAAATTTAAAGACAGCGCTTGAAACTATTTTAATCTCAAACGGCTATCACAATGATATCGCCAGTGTCCAGCGCTGGAGGCAGTCTGGCAATTCTTTATTGAATGTGCCCTGCATTGTGATTAACGCCGGGCCTGAAGAAAAAGAACCCAGCCCAAATCCTTTTACCACCTGCAGATTCACAGTTTATCTGGATGTCTGGATGAGGCAGGACGCAGCTGATCTTCAGCCCACAGATTCACTCTTAAACAGCTTGTTAGGCGATATGGAGAAGGCCCTTATGGCTGATTACACCCGGGGTGGTTTTGCCAAAGACACCAATATCAAATCTAATGTTCTTTTTGAGACCTTAGAAGGCCAGCCGCAGGCGGGTATTGTTATAGAGCTTGAGATAATTTACCAGCATAAACAAGATGATCCCGAAGTTTCGGGATAGGAGGTTAAACCATGCTTACACGCAAAAGACAGCTTGCCGCGAAGATTGAGGCAGCAGAGGGCACTGCTGAAACTTTAGCTGCAGCTGATGCCAAGATTTTAGTTTATAACCCGAAGGTGAGTTTTGACATTGCCATGTTTGAGCGCAATCCTGCCAGGCCGTCTTTTTCCAATATCGCTAAGATTCCCGGCAAACGGCCAGCGGCTTTAAGTTTTCGCTTAGAGCTGCGAGGCTCAGGCGCAACTGTAACTGCGCCGGAGTGGGCAAAGCTGCTTCAAGCCTGCGGATTCGGAGTGAACGCCTTAAAGTCCATGGATATCGGAGTGGTTACCAACGGGCCTTTTCAGCACGGAGAGACCATTACCGGCGGGACATCTGTAGCAACGGGGAGGGTAGTGATTAATACTGCCAATGGCCAAGCTGCGATTATGTTTGTGTCTATTTCAGGGACATTTCAGTCAGGCGAAACCATCACCGGCGAAACCTCAACCGCAACTGCCATGACGTCTTCTGCGCCTTCAGCTGTCGGCAATGAGTTTAAGCTGATTTCGGAAAATATCCCTTCGCTTACCCAGGGCAGTTACGAAGACGGAGTACGCAAGCTCTTAAAGGGCTCCCGCGGCAAGGTAAAACTTGGCTTTAAATCAGGGGAGCCGGTGTTTCTGGATTTTGAGTTCCAAGGGGTAGAAGCCGGGGTTGCGGATGTGTCCTTTCTTGCAGGCGTAACCTACGAAACCACTAAACCGCCCGCATTCTTAAATGCGCTTTTCTCGATGGATGCCTATTCCGCAAAGATAGGCGAGATGGATATTGATGTAGGGAATACTTTGGCGGTCCGGGATGATGTGAATGACCCGCGGGGAATCTTATCCTTTGCTATTACCGGCAGAGAAGTCTCCGGCTCATTTAATCCGGAGATGGTTTCCTGCGCAGCGCATGATTTCCATAGCAAGTGGTTTCAAGGTACTGAGATGGTAGTTGATTTTATAGTCGGCTCAGTTGCCGGAAATAAGTTCAGGTTTTACATCCCGCGTGCGCAATACACCAAAGTTGAGGATGAGGATAGAGACGGACTGCAGCTGGCTAAAAGCAGCTTTAATTTAAACGGATCGCTCTCATCCGGCGACGATGAATTGACAATTTTAGCTTTATAAACCTAAGGAGGATATCTCATGCTTACCGGAATTAATATTTACGAGACTAAGCCCTATCATTCAAAACTCGATCCGGACAAAGACAACCCCACGATTTTTCATATCGGCTCTCTTGATTCTTATTTAAGAGCCTATATCGAAGACCAGACCACTTCTTTTGAGTTTAGCTCAAAGAATCCTAAGGATCCAGCCAAGGCAAATATCAATGCCTCAAAAAGGAATCTTTTGGTAGTCAGGTTCGGCTTAAAAGGTCTAGATAGCTTTCTGGATCCCAGGGATAAGAAGCCGGTTAAGTTTGACTCAGTTTCAGTATCAATAATCGGCAAGAATTATACCG
The DNA here is from genome assembly GCA_028712255.1 of Candidatus Omnitrophota bacterium. Taxonomy (NCBI): domain Bacteria; kingdom Pseudomonadati; phylum Candidatus Omnitrophota; species Candidatus Omnitrophota bacterium. Next base: position 9,523 of record JAQTQJ010000003.1, on the reverse strand, counting down.
CAGCCAGCGAAGAGATACTTTCTATGTTCCCTAAGACGCTTATCGATGAGCTGGCTGAGGTAATCTTGGCAGAGAACATACTGAGTGAGGAAGAGGCAAAAAACTAGTCTTGGCAGTCTGGCTGCCTAAGTTTGGGCTAGACTGCCAAAAGTGCAGCGATGCGTTGAAGCTTGAGCGGGGCTGCGCAGCTGACTCAAACATCCCGGAGATGTGGAAGATAGGAGATTGGGAGTTTTCAAGATGCCCAAGAGGTCTGGTTACCATAAAGAGCATTGAATATTTAAACGCATACATCTTTTTTAAAGAAGGATTTCTTCCTAATCCCGGCGGCTGGTTAGATCAGCCGCTTAAATTTATCCAGGCAATGCGCCTTATTGCAGCAGAAGTAATAAAAATTAAAGAGGAAAAGGACTAATGCCTACCAACAGGGAACTGGAAATCATCATGAAGCTAAAGGATGAGGTCTCAAAGCGCCTTGCCGGTATAGAAGGCAATCTGCAGAAGTTTGCTAATTCTACCCGGCAGCTGGGCATGACTATGCGCCAGGTAGGACGGGAGATCTCCCAGGTAGGCTCAACCTTAACCTTTATGGGCGCTGCCATAACCGGTCCTTTGGCATTAGCTTTTAAATCTTCGGAGAAATACTCTCTTTCCGTATCCAATGAGCTTAAGCGTTTAGAAAATGCTTTTATCGCTTTGCGCGTCAGTATTGCCGAGGCATTGGTGCCGGTAGTGCATAAACTGGCCAATGTATTCGGTAACCTTCTTGCAATATGGAATAGTATCCCGCCTGCAACCCAACAGATGATTATTCAGGGAATTGCTATAACCGGAATATTCTTAACCTTAAGCGGAGTAGTGGTCAGCCTTGCGGGCCGTTTAATCAGGGTAAGCGGGATAATTTTAGATTTAGTTGGTAAGCTTGCCTTGCTCGCTCTGGCGCATCCTTGGATTGCCGGTATTGCTATTGCTGTGTCTATTCTTATCGTTGTTTTTCTTAAATTCAGGGATGTGGCTGTGCCGGTCTTAAATGCAACAGAGATTGGCGCAGAGATGGTCTACATCGGTTTTGTAAAACTGATCAAATACCTCTTAGTCGGCTTTGACAAATTAGCTCTTGGCCTAGAAAAGTTCTACGAGGTTTTAGGAAAGCTTCCCGGAAAGCTCGGCGAGCCTTACAGAGAAGCAGCCGAGCATATCAAAAAATTCAGGGAGAATTTAGACAGCTTGATTAATGCCTCGGATACTGAGATGGAGAGAGTGGGAAACAAAATCTCGAATATCTTGGTTACCGGAGAAGGCAGTTTGGTTAAAGGCTATGACAAGGCGCGCGCTGCTATCGGCAGCTTTATCAATTCGCTTAGAAACTTAGGCAAGGACATAAAGATTAACGAAGTAGCGCAATCCTTTGATGCCATAAAGGCAATAGGCGAAGGCACTGCCAGGTCATTAGGAAGCGCGTTTAAGCACTTCTTTAGCGATGCCTTCCGCGGCCAAATTGAGGATGCCAAGGATTACTTTGTTGAATTCGGCAATATGATGCTGGATATTTTAGCAGAGGTTTTGGCAAAAATAATCCTGATTAAAACCATAGGCGCAATATTCCCGGGGATGATCCCCTTTTTCCATAAAGGAGGCATGGTTTATCATTCAGGCGGGAAGGTTCAGCCGGTATACGCGCATGCAGGACTATCGCCCGATGAAGTGCCGATAATTGCGCAGAGCGGCGAGGGAGTAGTTTCCAGGCGCGGCATGGCAGCATTAGGTGCGAATAACCTGCGTAAGCTAAACCGCGGAGAAGGCATATCTGAAGGGGCTCAGGTTTTTAACGTTTACATCAATGCTAATGACGCAAAGTCATTCCGGGATATGCTCGTGCAGCATCCGGATATCTTTGAGAGCGCAATCATTGACGCTCTAAACAAAAATAAACCTATAAGAAGCGCAATCCGCAACCGCATATGAGCGTAGAAGTTTTAACCTTTACTCCTGAATTCGGCTTAAAAGAGGATGTGGAGTTTTCTACACTGATTTTTCAGGCGGACTCGGGCAGGGAAAAGCGCAGGTCTAAATGGTCTAAACCGATACGCACCCTTGACACCTGGCTTGAGAATGAAAACGAAGAAGCAGTAAATTTAATCTGGGAATTCTTTAAGGCGCGCAAAGGCAAGTTCGATACTTTTTGGGTAAAGTTTCCGACGAGCTTTACGATTACAGGCGAGGCGGTTGGAGCAGGCGATGGAGAGCAGACAGTTTTTAATCTGGATTATTTTCCGGTTGATGCTGCAGCAGCTAAGGTCTATTTAAACGGCATCTTGCAGGTATCCGGCTATACAGTTTTAAATGACCTTACCAATGAGATCGCAAAAATCACCTTTACTGCGGCCCCGAGTGCAGGCGTGGTGATTACAGCGGATTATGAATACTACATCCAGGTGCGCTTTGATGATGACAAGCTCTCGCGGGAGCTGGTGCAGTATAAGCTGTATAACACTACCTTAAAGTTTAAAGAGGTGCTTTGGAATATTTATCAGGCGCCCTAAAAAACAATGCAGGATTTGACGACTCAATATAAAGACGAAGCGCAGAAACAGGAAAACCGGCCTATTGAACTGTATGATTTTTATTTAGGCTCGCAGGGTCCTTGCGATTCGTCAACCTATTATTTCTGCACGGACAATAAAAGGTGCCAGTTCTGGAATTTAGACGGAGTCTTACAGTATTACATTCCGCTGAAGATAAAGCGCTCGGCTGTACCAGCAAGCAATCAGTTAGAGATTGAGGCAGTGTCAGGCGAGTTTGACAATGTGGATCGGGCTTGGAGCAACTGGCTCAACACTATTGATCTAAGAGGCAGGCGGGTAGTTATTAGAAAGGTTTTCCTCGACCTGCTTACAGATCAGACGCATGCCAAGGTAATGTTTGACGGTATTGTCAATGCAGTTGCCGAGCTTACCGAGATCAGCATTAAGATTGAATGTAAGTCAAAGCTTAAGTCCCTGGCTGTGGAAACCGGACGTATGCAGCAGCTTTACTGCAATTATATCTTCGGAGATGAGTTTTGTCAGTTTAATGTTGCAGCTACGAGAATAAACGGCCAGACAGCGGATGCAGGATCAGCTACCGGGTTTGTTATTGATGCGGCAAGAACCGAGGCAGATGATTTTTGGAATGACGGAGTGATTAAGTTTACTTCAGGTGTTAATAACGGTCTCAAGCGCAAGGTAGTGGATTTCATTGCTGCCGAATACAAGCTTATTTTAGATTATGCGCTGCCTCAGGCGCCGGATGCAGGGGATACCTATTCCGTTGAGAAAGGCTGCGATAAGTCTTTTGATGTCTGCAAAAACCGGCACAATAATCATGCAAATTTCGGCGGCTTTAAACACATCCCGCAGCTGATAAATCCGATTAGTAAAGAAGAATGAAAACAGACCGGGACCTCTTAAATAAACTGGTGGGCATTAAATGGCTTGAGGATGGCCGTGACTATTCAGGCACAGACTGCGTGGGCCTGATGCAGCTTTATTTTAACGCCAAAGGAGTAAAAGGAATTGCGCCTAAGATAAGCGAGGTTGACCCAGCTAAGCAGGATGAAATCCTCAAAAAGGTCATTGAAACTAATACCCTTGTAAGTAAAGACGGTCTTCAAGCAGAGGATGTTTTAGTCTTTAAGATTAATGATGAGCTGCATGTAGGGCTTTATTTAGGCTACGGCAGGATGTTGCACGCGCGTAAAGACGGCAAGTCCAGGATTTCCCGGCTCACGCCCTCTTGGGAAAAATACTTTTTATTCGCTATACGTGAAAAAGACGGACAAATTTACATTCCGCCCGCAGGCCCGCCAGCTGCTATTGCTGTTGCCCTAGTCATTGCTGATTACGCTGCTGCCTCATTTATCGCCGGAGGTTTAATTTCCTTATCCTTAACGACCATAGGCTGTCTTATCGGAACGGCCATGATCGGCTATTCGATAGGCTTGGCGATTCAAGCGCGCCAGCAGTCGCAATCAGGCGGATCATCGGCATCGCCCCGCTATCAGTTCGGCGAACTTCAGACTACCTCAAGCAATCAATATCCGGTACCGGTTCTTTACGGAGAGGCACGCTTAGCTGGAAATATTGTGTTTCAAAATCCGGTGATGGGCGGTGAGCAGATAGATTTATTAATCGTTCTTTGCCAAGGCGAAATCGAAAGTATCACCGACGTGCGTTTAAACGGCGAGCCGATTGGTAGTTTCCCAGGGTGTTCGTATCATGCATTCTTAGGTACGCCGACGCAGAATGTGCAAGACGACACCGGCCTTGATTTAGACGGCATCCAGTACCGCAATACTGCCATGCTGCATGTGCATCTTGAGACCTCTGATAAATTAAAAGGCGGAAGGCCTAATATCACCTGCATCTGCAGGGGAAGAAAAGTTTCAACCTGGACCGGCGCAGAATGGACAAGCAGCAAAAGTTATTCTGATAATCCTTCAGCCTGCACCAGGGATTATCTCTTAATGAAACTGCAGATAGGAGGTTGCGGTTATTTAGCAGCTGACATTGATGATCTGGCATTTGCCGAGGTTTATGATTATTGTCAGGAACTGATAAGCGATGGTCAAGGCGGACAGGAGCCAAGATATACGGTTTCCTTCTGCATAGACCAGAAGCGCGCAGCCTCGGATAACTTAAGCGAGATGCTGGTGGGCTTTGCAGGGGCGCTTATTAGGAGCGGTTCAAAACTAAAGCTTATTATAGCCAAACCGCAGGCAGCAGTAGCTTCATTTGATGAGGATGATATTCGTGATTTAAGGATTATTCAAAAAGGATTGGATCAGAAGATTAACCGTTTCGGCATTGAATACTTTGATCCTACTCAGGATGATGCGCGGATCCTCGCTTGGGGAGCAGAGGATAAGGTAGATCAGGATGAGCGCGGTTTGGTTGAGCAGACCTTAACTATCCCCTCAATTAACAGAAAGACTCAAGCCTCAAGATTAAGCAATCAGTATTTTTATGAACTTAAACTCTGCCCTTTATCAGTTGAGTTTACTACTTCCTTAAATGCCGTAGGCCAAGAGATAGGGGATGTGATCGAGGTCACGCATTCGCTCATGGGCTGGACGAATAAACAGTTTATCATCCAGCGCATTGAAGAGGATGAAAAGGATGTCTATAAAATCACCGCGCAGGAATACAATTCATCTATTTACAATGATCGGCATGGAGCAACTATTGAAACATTTGATTACGGCACTCCCGCAAACCCCTATGCCGCGGTTACAGATGTAGGCAATCTCGTTATCTCAGAAAGCGATTATTATTTGCATAAAGACGGTACCGTGGGTTCCGATATCTTAGTTTCATTCGACGCTCCGGCAGATGATTCCCGCGTGTTTTTAAGCCATTATCAAATTGAGCTCAAAAAGGGCTCAGGAGATTATATCGTTATAGGAACCACGAGTAATATTAATTTTACGATTTACGGGGTAGAGGATGAGCAGACTTATTATATAAAAGTCAGAACTGTCTCAGTAAACGGAATTATATCGGATGGGACAGTTTCTTTACCTTTAACGGTGCTTGGAAAACTTTCCCCTCCGGCAAATGTAAGCAACTTTGGTTATACCTTCACAAATGAAATCGTATTTAAATGGGATAGGAATACGGAGAAAGACCTAGGAGGATATGAGATAAGGCTGGAGGATGCAGACTGGGGAGTGCAAAACAGTAATCTCATATATAACGGATTAAGCAATAAATTCACCATTGTTTCTCCTGCATCCAGGACGCCGGGTACTTACTATATCAAGGCTTTTGACACCTCCGGCAATTACTCTCAAGCAGCGCAGTCTGTCACGCCGGTGAACGCGGCTCCTGCAGCACCGAGCATCGCGGCTACACAGTGGTTCGGGTTTGCCAAGATTGAATGGACTGATGTTAACGATACGGATTTAAAGCAATACGAGGTTTATAAGTCTCCAACCAATGTCTGGGGTGGAGAAGAATCTTTAGAGGCAAAGGTCCCCGGCACAGAGGCCATAGTCCAGGGCAATGCACCGGTTGACGCCAAGGCTGACGCAGTTGATGCCACAAGCATTACGGACGCGGATATTGCTGGCTACGGCACTAATTACTTTGTCGGCGACGTGATAGTGCAGACAAGCGGAACATATAAAGGTCAGGAGGCAATAGTTGCGGCCTATAACAATTCGACCGGACAGGTAACGGTAGCTTCCTGGCCGTCAGGAACGCCTGATGTTGGAGATGAGTTTGTCATAAAAGACCGGGCCTATTATAAAGTAAGGGCAGTAGACACTTACGGTCCGGGGAGCTTTTCTTCCGCCGTCACCATTAACTTTACGCCTTTAGATGAGGCGGAAATAGGCGACGCCATAATATCCGCAAGAAAGCTTATAGCCGGGGAGCTTATTACTTTATCCGCTCAGATAAAAGACCTTATTGTAACGAATGCCAAGATCCTTGATTTGGATGGAAGTAAAATTACGGCTGAGTCCATAACACTTTCCAAATTAGCCAGCGACGCTATTCCGCCTAAGACATATTATCAGGACGAGGCGCCTACCTCTGGCATGAATGAAGGCGACTATTGGATTGATACGGACGACAATAATAAGCTGTATATCTACCAATCGGGTACGTGGCAGGTGGTATCCGAGAGCGGTGGTGGCGGAGGCATAACCGTCTTCCGACAAGACGCCATTCCTACGGCTTTAGCCACAGGTGATTTATGGATTGATACTGACGACGGCGACAAGATGTACCGCGCTAGCAATCCAGGTGATGATCAGATAATTGCAGGAGAGTGGGAATTGATAGATGCCGCTACTGCGACAGGCTGGGCGCACGGCTCTGATATAACCAAGATTGACGGCGGAAAGATTTATACGGATTCGATTGACGCCGACAAGATAAATGTGAATCAATTGGATGCGTTGGCAGTCAATACGGGAAGCCTGACGGTGGATGAATATATAAAAAGCTCAGATTATGTGGCTGGTGCCACAGGATATAAGTTAAGCTCAGGAGCAGGGTTGGAAGTAAATACCGGAGTGATAAAAGGCCGGGTTTTAGAGACCAATGCCATTTCAGAAATAATAACAGCTACTGCTACGAATAAGTCGACAGGCAGTACTTCTTATGTCGATTTGATCAGCGCGCAGATTACGACTCCAGACGCAACTAAATTATTGATTTTATTTCAAGCAGGCGATTTAAGACTGGACTATCAGGAAGATCAGGCTGACTGGATAGATATCCAGGTTTTAATTAACAGCGTAGAGAAAACCGGAGCAAGGGTGGGCGGGCTTTTTGCTGATATTTCCGGAGGCATACTTTTCTACAATCAAAGACTTCCAACACAAATTCATCATTGGGAAGCCGTTAATGCAGGAACATATACGGTCCTTATCCGCTGGAAGGTAGGAAGATCAGGTATAACTGCTTATGCAGGTGACTCATTTGCTATAAAACTTTCATTGATGCAAAATAAAAAATAATCCAACTGGAGGATTAAATGCTGGAAGAATTGAAGCAGCAGTTAAAGCGACTGGAAGGTACGGCAGTGCAGTTGAAGGAATCGCAGGAGAAGGCGAAGGTGGCTTACTGGCAGACCGTGGGCCGTGTAGCGCAGCTGGAAGAGATTATAGAAATACTAAAGAAAGTGGAGGAAGATAAAAAATGAACGGCGAAACTAAGATAAGATTAAAAGCCGGGTTTGTAGGCGCGGCTATTACTTTGATCCTTACTCTTACCGGGATTGCCTTTGGATATGGGCAATTGAATAATAGAGTGGACGCGATGGAATCAAGGGTAAGCTGTATCGAGGAAATCAGGGAACGCCTGGTAAGAGTCGAAACGCTCGTAGAGCGGATAGATAAGAAAATCGAGGAGGTGGAGAAATGAAGGTATTGATAGCTTTTACTCTCGGGAATATTGTCGGCGGCCTAGGGATGTTTTTTTACCTGTGGCTGAAAGGTAAGGTGCAGGATGGCGGAAAGCGAAAGATTTAGTCTGCTCAAATTCGCAGGGAGCTTCTTTCAATTCTTGCCATGGGTGAAAACCCTACGCTATGCGGCAGGGATCGCGCTTGTCGGCTTTGTGGGCCTGACGATTTACCGGGCATTCTTTATGCCCACGCAAACCACCAAACAGATCACGCATATCATCGCTCAGCCTGGCGCACAGGTGACTGTGGATCAGAAGCGAGAGGAGAAGAAGTCCGGGATTGAAGTTAGCCCTTTTGTTGAGGGATATGGATTCGTGGAATCCGACGAGCGCAAGGGTGTAGGCGCCAAGGCCGGAGTAAGAGTAGATTTCTAATAATCCGAAGAGAATTAGCGAAACGTAATAGCTATATAAAGAGAGCCTTTTTATTGTGCCGTATTTCTGGACGATTAAATTGGAGAATTCACCTTGACAGAAGCAAACTTGAATGTTATATTTTATTTGTGAACAGTTGTTCACTAATTAGACAGTATTCATAAGGAGAACAAGTGGCCGTATTAAGCAGAAAAGAAAGAGATAACCAATTACGCAGATCCGATATCCTGAAAGCGGCCGAACATTTATTTGCTTTAAAAGGCTATCACAAAGCAACAATAAGAGATATTGCAAGAGAAGCACAGTACGCTACTGGAACGGTTTACCTGCATTTTAAAGATAAGAATGCTCTTTATCTTGCTTTGCTTGAAGAGAAATTGAAAAGTATGTTTCTATCAATTAAGGAAAAGATAGGGCAGGCGAAAGATGCAAGAAGGAAGCTGGAGATTTTTGTGCAAGAAGGTTTAGCCTTTTTTGAGAAGAACCAGGATTTCTTTTGTATATTTATTTCTGAGGGAAACGAATTATTGTCGGAAAGAAGAATTTTAAAATCTCCCACAGGGCTACAAATGCAAGAATATACAACTAGCCTGTTGAAAGAGGCGCAAAAGCAGGGAGTTGTCAGCAGGGATTTTGAAGCGGGACAAATCGCAGAGGTGTTTACTTCTATTATAAAAACGATTATTCAAAGATGGCTGGAAGAGAAGAAGGAAAAGAACGACAATTTAATTGATTTGTCTGGCGTAATCCTTAGATTATTCCTAAACGGCACTGCAAATAAGTAGCTCCCACCATAATACCACTTCCCGTTAGTTTACTAAAATATTAATAAAATTGCCTTGACAAAGGGTATTGTGAATGTTATATTCTAATTGTGAACAAATGTTCATAGAATGATGCATTGTTCACAAAACCATCATTGAGGAATAAAATGAAAAGGATAATGTTTCTTATAACTTTCAGTGTAGTTGCGCTATTTACCTATAATATAGCTATAGCAGATAGCCCAGCGGAGGTTTCTATTTTGCAAATAGGCCTGGATGAGACTATCAAGCGGGCTCTGGATACCAGCGAGGAATTAAAAATAAAGGATAGCGAGATTAAGAAAAGCAAAGGGGTTTACGGGGAAGTCCGCTCCGAGGCATTGCCGCATATTAGCGGCCAATCGACTTGGACTAATAATATGGATTACC